>NZ_JBFTRC010000015.1:0-53584 GCF_056399325.1 Allobosea sp. 01N443 | reverse complement strand
GGATGTAATCGAGCGTGCGCGCGACGGTCCAGTCGGCCGGGACGCTGACGAATTCCGTCGTCATGATCGAGCCCGCGCTTTGCTCGGGATAGGCGAGCAGGCGATTCAGCGTCGCGCGCGTGTCGTGGTCGACACGGCCGAGCAGGCGCAGGCGCAACGGCTCGTCGAATTCCGGGACCACGTCGGCGACGCGGTCCGCCGACATGGCGGACAGGAACTGCGCCGCGCGCGCTTCCGGCATCAAGCCGAGCGCTTCGGAGGCCGCCGTCAGTTCATGCTGGTCCAGGACCTCGACGGCCCGTTCGAACGGCAAGGCAAGGAGCACGGCGGCAACCGTTTCGACGTCCTGGTCGTTCAGGGTTTCGACAATGTCGGCGATATGGTCCCGCGCCAGCGTCTGGGCGAGGGTTGCAGCGAGAAGATCCCGCTCCGGTGCGGTGGCAACGGCATTCATAGCTCGTATCCTTTGATCGGCCGTCATGGCCGATCGCAGGCGAGCCGGTTTCCCCGGTCAGGCGCGCGAAGCGGCGTCAGACGGCATCGACTGTCGACTGGGACTGTCGGTTGGCATTGGGTCGGGGTTCCTGTGAAACTGCCGCCGGAAGGCTTGCAGCGAGGCCGAGATGCACCCGAAGGCTCATCGCGTCAACCCCCATCTCCGTGACCGGAGCGCATGTGCGGGAACGCGCGTCCATCTTCGCAGGAACGAGCCGATCACGCCGGTTGGCGGTTCAGTGCCGGCCCTCTAAGGTCGGTGCACGAAACGACGAGGGCAGCATGGAATTCGCGCTGAGCGACGAGGAAGGACTGATCCGCGAAGCCGCCCGGAAAATCGCGTCCGACCGGCTGGCGCCGCTGGCCGAGGCTCTCGATCGCGGCGAGGGTCGCAGCGAATTCCTGGCCAATCTGAAGACCCTCGCCGAAAACGGCTTCATGGCGCTCAATGTCCGCGGCGAGTTCGGCGGCAGCGAGGCCGGCACGGTCGCCTTCGCGCTGACACTGGAGGAACTCGCGGCCGCCTGCGCCTCGACCGCGGTCACGACCTCGGTGACCAATATGGTCGGAGAGGTCATCCAGGCGGTCGGCTCGGCCGCGCACAAGACCGCCTATCTGCCGAAGCTCGCTGACGGCACCTATGCGGCCGGCGCCTTCTGCCTGACCGAAGCCGGAGCGGGCTCGGACCCCGCGGGCATGCGGATGCGGGCGCGCCGCGACGGCGACAGCTATGTGCTCGACGGCCAGAAGATCTTCATCACCAGCGGCGAATATGCCGGCCTCTTCGTCGTTTGGGCCGTGACCGACCCCGACGCACCGAAAGGCAAGGGCATCTCGGTCTTCCTGGTTCCGGCCGACACGCCGGGCGTCAGCGTCGGCAAGGCCGAGAAGAAGATGGGGCAGACCGGCTCGGCCACGAATACCATCCATTTCGAGGGCGCACGCATCCCGGCCTCGAACCTGATGGGTCGGGAGAATGACGGGTTCCGGGTTGCGGTCGGCGAGCTGGCCGGCGGGCGCATCGGCGTCGCCGCCGTTTCGCTCGGCATCGCCCGCGCGGCCATGGAGGCCGCGAAATCCTACGCCAAGGAGCGGCAGCAATTCGGCCAGGCGCTCAGCGACTTCCAGGGCCTGCAATGGATGATCGCCGACCGCGAGCTCGACCTGCATGCTTCGCGGCTGCTGATCCTCGACGCCGCCGCCCGGAAGGATCGCGGCGAGCCTTTCGCCCGGGAAGCCTCGATGGCCAAGCTCTTCGCCTCGGAAGCGGCGCATCGCTGCACCGACACGGCAATCCAGATTCATGGCGGCGCCGGCTATTGCCGCGACTTCCCCGTCGAACGCTATGCCCGCGATGCCCGCATCACCCGCATCTATGAGGGCACCTCCGAGATCCAGCGCCTGATCATCGCCCGCGAGACCTTGCGCCAGACCGTCTGACCACCCCCAACCTGAAAGCCTGCCTCATGACCCTGACGATCTACGGGTGCTATCGTTCGCGCGCGACGCGCAATATCTGGCTCGCCAACGAGCTTGGCCTCTCCTTCAGGCACGTGCCTGTGATCCAGGCCGGCCGGGTGCCTGATCCCAAAGCGGCTGACGCACCGGTTCATACCCGCAGCGCCGAATTCCTGAAGGTGAACCCCAACGGGCATATTCCGTCGATCGACGATGACGGCTTCGTCCTGCACGAATCGCTCGCGATCAACCTCTATCTCGCCCGCAAGCATGGCGGGCCGCTGGCGCCGAAAGACGTCCAGGAAGAGGGACTTGCTGCGATGTGGACGCTCTGGGCCGCGACCGAATGCGAGATCAACGCGCTCAACACGCTCTATCACCGCATTGCCAAGCCGCCGGCGGAGCGCGACGCCAAACTGGCCGACGCCGCGGCAGAGGCCCTGCGCGCGCCTCTGGCGGTGCTCAACGATGCCCTCGCCAGGGACGGCTATCTCGTCGGCGGTCGCTTCACCGTCGTCGACATCAATGTCTCCGAAGTCATTCGCTATGCCCAGACCGGCGCGCCCGAGCTGTTTGCCGCCGTCCCGCATGTGAAGGCCTGGCTCGAAGTCTGCCAGGGCCGCCCTGCCTTCAAGGCGATGTGGGAGGCACGGGACGCCGAAGCCGCCTGATCAGAAAGCGGGTGGCGGCCCGCCTGACTTCACCCTAGCGATCCTGCAACTGCGTTTCAGGATCGCGTCAAGGACCGACCCCATGGGCTCCTCTCCCGCCTCCCCGCCTCCCGCGATGGGCACGCGCGAGTGGCTCCTGCTGCTCGTGCTTTCGCTGCTCTGGGGCGGCTCTTTCTTCTTCGCCAAGATCGCGGTGACGGAGTGGCCGCCGCTCGCCGTGGTGCTGGCGCGGGTCGCGCTTGCGGCAGCCGTGCTCCATGTCGCCGTGCGCGCGCTTGGCCTGACGATGGCAGTGGGCGGCCGGATGTGGCTCGCCTTCTTCGGCATGGGCCTGCTGAACAACCTCATCCCCTTCGGCCTGATCTTCTGGGGGCAGACGCAGATCGGCGCTGGCCTCGCCGCGATCCTGAATGCGACGACCCCGGTCTTCGGCGTGGTCGTCGCTCATCTTTTCGGAAGCAACGAGAAGGCCACACCACTGAAGATCACCGGCGTGCTGGCCGGTGTCGTCGGCGTCGCCATCCTGATGGGCCCGGATGTGATCAGTGGGCTCGGCAATGCACTGCTTCCGCAGCTCGCCTGCCTGGCGGCGGCTCTCTCTTATGGCTTTGCCGGTCTCTATGGCCGCCGGTTCCGCGAGCTCCCGCCATTGGTGACGGCAACGGGCCAGCTCAGCGCCACGACGGTCATGACCCTGCCACTGGTCCTGCTCCTCGCCCCGCCATGGCTCCTCCCGTTCCCATCCAAGGCCGCGATCGGTGCGTTGGTCGGACTCGCCCTGCTCTCGACCGCGCTCGCCTATGTCATCTTCTTCCAGATCATGCGGCGCGCCGGCGGCAGCAACGCCATGCTGGTGACCTTCCTCGTGCCGGTCAGCGCCATCCTGCTTGGCGTCGGGCTGCTCGGGGAAGCGCTGCTGCCACGGCATTTCCTCGGCATGGCAGCGATCTTCCTCGGCCTCGCCCTGATCGACGGACGGCTCTTCCGGCGCCGCAAGGGCCCTCATCCCAAGGAAAGCCTCGGCTAGGTCCACGGCTTTGTTGCCAAAAAATTATGAATTGCTCTACGGTCGCTTTCACGGCACCAGCCGCTAAAGGCCATAACCKCGAAGGCTGGAAGATATCGCAAAAAGCGATACGCCAGAGGGGAGCAGACGATCGTCATGGATGTTCGGCAACTGCGATGCTTCATCGCGGTGGCGGAGGAGTTGCATTTCGGCCGCGCGGCTGAAAGGCTTGGCCTCGCACCACCCGCACTTTCGCGCCAGATCAGCACGTTGGAAGACGAGCTGGGCGTCAGTCTGCTTACGCGCACGACACGTCAGGTCGCGCTGACCCGCGCCGGCCTGCTGATGCTCGAGGAAGCCAAGGGCATCCTCGTCAAGATGGAACATGCCTCGCGCGCCGTGCGCGAAGCCTCGCTCGCCTCGAGCAAGGTCTTGCGGGTCGGCGCAATCGACGCCGCCTCCTCCAGCTTCGTCCCGCAAGCTCTCGTCGCCTTCCGCGAACGCCATCCCGGTATCGAGATCAAATTTGTCGAAGCCATGACCGCGGCACTGATCCAGATGCTGGAAGCCGGCAAGCTCGACATCGCGCTCGTACGTCCGCCACGCAAGCCGACAGACTGCGCCTTCGAGATATTGCGTGTCGAACGGCCGATCGTGGTGCTCAACGAGAGCCACCCTCTCGCCGCCCGTGAGAGCCTGACGATGAACGACCTGATCGGCGAGCCGTTCGTCGTTCCGTCCAAGCGGATCCGGCCCTTCGCCTATGATCTCGTGATGGCCTATTTCGAAAGCGTCGGCTCGGTGCCGAACGTGACGATCGAGGCTACCGAAAAGCCTGCCATGATGTCTGCGGTCGCCGCGGGGCTCGGCATGGCGCTCGCCCCCGACTGGGTCTCGCGACTGACCTTTCCGGGCGTGACCATGCGCCGCCTGCGTGGCGCATTGCTCGATCCGCCGCCGCCCGGCGCCCTTGTCGGCGTCGCCTGGCGTCCGCACCAGAAGCTCGCGGCGCGCGACGACTTTCTGAACATCCTTCGCGAAAGCGTGACGTTGATCGACGAGAAAAACGTCCTGCCATTCACAATGCCTGTCAAAAAACTGAAGCGTGCGGCCCAGACCGCCAGACCGMAGACTGGAGGAGCCTGATGAGCTTGAACACTATTGAACGCGCGCAGGGGCTGCGTGTCCGTTCGCAACAGGATCTGGCCGCCGGGCTGTTCATGATCCTTCTCGCTGCCGTGGCGCTGTTCCTCGCCAGCGATCTGCCGATGGGGTCGCTGCGGCAGATCGGGCCGGGCATGCTGCCGAAGGCGTTTGCCGTGATATGCGCCGGGCTCGGAGTGCTGCTGGCCCTGAGTTCGCTGCGCTTTAACGGCGAGAAGCTCTCGGGCTGGTCCTGGCGCGGCGTCATCTTCGTGCTCGKCGGCGCGGTCGTCTTCGGCCTCACCATTCGTGGCTTCGATCTGGGGCCGATCAAGGTCCCGCAGCTCGGTCTCGTCGTTTCAGGCCCCCTCGTCGTGCTGATCTCCGGCCTGGCCGCGKATGATCGCAAGATCAAGGAGCTGGTGATCTTCGCGCTCGTCATGACGACCTTCTGCGCACTGCTGTTCAAATATGCATTGGGTCTGCCGATCCCCCTGGCACCCTGGCTGTTGGGGATCTGATTCAATGAGTGAAATGATTGCCCATCTGCAGCTCGGCTTCGGCGTCGCGCTCTCGCTGCAGAATATCGCACTCGCCTTCGCCGGCTGCCTYGTCGGCACGCTGATCGGTGTGCTGCCCGGCGTCGGGCCGATCGCCACCATCGCCATGCTGCTGCCGATCACCTTCGGCCTCGATCCTGTCGGCGCTCTGATCATGCTGGCCGGCATTTATTACGGCGCCCAGTATGGCGGCTCGACCACGGCGATCCTGGTCAATATCCCCGGCGAGGCGACCGCGGTCGTCACCACCCTCGACGGCCACCAGATGGCCAAGCAGGGCCGCGCCGGCGTTGCGCTCGGAACCGCAGCGCTCGGCTCCTTCTTCGCCGGCTGCGTCGCCACCCTGATCATCGCCGCGCTCGGCGCGCCCCTGACCAAGCTCGCACTGCTGTTTGGCCCGGCCGAGTATTTCTCGCTGATGGTCATGGGGCTTTGCTTCGCGGTCGTGCTTGCGCGCGGCTCGATCCTCAAGGCCTTCTGCATGATCATGCTCGGCCTTCTGCTCTCGACGATCGGCACCGATCTCGAGACCGGCCAGGAGCGCATGACCTTCGGCTTCCCACCTTTGTCCGATGGCATCGACTTCGCCGTGCTTGCAATGGGCGTGTTCGGTTTTGCCGAGGTGCTGAGGAACCTCGAGAATCCCGAGACGCGCGACGTCGTGCGCGCCAAGATCGGCCGCCTGCTGCCGGACTGGAACGACATCAAGCAGTCGTTCTTGCCCGTCGTACGCGGCACCGCCATCGGCGGCATTCTCGGCATCCTGCCGGGCAACGGCGCGGTACTGGGCCCGTTCGCCAGCTACACGATCGAGAAGAAGATCGCCAAGGACCCCTCGCGCTTCGGCCGCGGTGCCATCGAAGGCGTGGCAGGTCCGGAATCGGCCAATAATGCCGGCGCACAGACGGCCTTCATCCCGCTGCTCACGCTCGGCATCCCGCCGAATGCGGTGATGGCGCTGATGGTCGGCGCGATGACCATCCACGGCATCATCCCCGGCCCGCAGGTCATGACCAAGAACCCAGAACTGTTCTGGGGCATGATCGCGTCGATGTGGATCGGCAACCTGATGCTGCTGATCATCAACCTGCCGCTGGTCGGYGTCTGGGTGAAGCTGCTTCAGGTGCCCTACCGCCTGATGTTCCCGGCGATCCTGATCTTCTGCTGCATCGGCATCTACTCGGTGAACAACCAGCCGGTCGACGTCGCCTTCACCGCGCTGTTCGGCCTGTTCGGCTACATCCTGATCAAGCTCGGCTTCGAGCCAGCCCCGATGCTGCTCGGCTTCGTGCTCGGCAAGCTGATGGAAGAGAAGCTGCGGCAGGCGCTGATCATCTCGCGCGGCTCGTTCATGACCTTCATCGAACGGCCGATCTCCGGCGGCCTGCTGGCCGTCGCCGTGATCATTCTGGTCGTCGCTCTGCTGCCATCGATCTCCCAGAAGCGCGACGAGGTGTTCACCGAATGACGGGGTTGCCTCGCCATCCATTTCACCATCACGCTACGTCACCGATCTCTGGGAGGATCCACATGAAGAAACTCGTACTTGGTTTGGCTACGACAGTTGCGCTCGCCCTCACCGGCAGCGCGCAGGCACAGTCGAAATATCCGGAGAAGCCGATCACCATGATCGTGCCCTTCGCTGCCGGCGGCCCGACCGACATCATCGCCCGCATCGTCGGCGAGAACATGTCGAAGACACTCGGCCAGCAGGTCGTGATCGAGAACGTGGCGGGCGCCGGCGGCACGACCGGTATCACCCGCGCCCTGACCGCAACGCCCGACGGCTACACCATTGCGATGGGCCATCTCGGCACCTTCTCGGCTGCGCCTGCGACCTATCCCGGCCTGAAATACGACCCGATCAACGGCATGCAGCCGATCGGCCTCGCCGGCGGCACGCCGATCCTGATCGTCGCCCGCAAGAATTTCGAGCCGAAGGACCTGAAAGAGTTCGTCGCCTATGTGAAGACGAACACCGACAAGGTGAACGAGGCCCATGCCGGCGTCGGATCGGTCTCATGGACGACCTGCACGTTGCTGAAGGGTCAGCTTGGCGTGCCGAAGCTGAACGCCGTCGCCTATCKCGGCACGGGCCCAGCTCTCAACGATCTCGTCTCCGGCCAGATCGATTTCATGTGCGACCAGATCGTCAGCGTCGCCGAGCAGGTCAAGGCCGATACGATCAAGGCTTATGCGATTGCCTCGACCGAGCGCTCGCCCGCCCTGCCGAACGTGCCGACCACCAAGGAAGCCGGGCTGCCCGAGTATCAGATCGAGGCCTGGAACGGCATCGCCGCGCCGAAGGGCACGCCGAAGGAGGTCGTCGACCGGCTCGTCGATGCGCTCGACAAGGCCCTGAAGGACGAAGGCGTCAAGAAGCGCCTGCTCGATCTCGGCACCGTGATGCCGAGCGCCGAGGAGCGCACGCCCGCCGGCTTCGGCGCGTTGATCAAGCGTGACGCCGACAAGCTCAGCCCGACCCTGGCGGCGGCGCCGAAGTAAGCGCCCTCCCTATCGGCTTCCATGGCGGCGGGCCCAGCGGCCCGCCGTTTTCTTTTGGCCCCGAACCGATAGCATCGCGCCATGACCGAGACGATCAGCCTCACCATCGAGCCTCTCACCGCCGAGACCTTCGCGCCCTATGGCCGGCTGCTTGCGCCGGAAGGGCCCCGCGATGCCGGGCGCGAGGGCTATGACATCTGGATCAAGCCGTTCAGCGCCGAGAGCCAGGCCAGGCTCCAGATCGTGCGCTATCACGCCCGCCCCTTCGTCGTGCGGGTCATGGAACGGCATCTTCATGTCACAGAAACCCGGATGCCGCTGGGAGGACCATCCTCCGTCCTCGTGGTCGCACCGCGCGAGGCAGATTTCCCGACGGGTGCCAACCTGCGTGCCTTCCGCCTCGAGCGAACCGGCATCCTGCTGCATCGCAGCACCTGGCATTCGATCGACGCCTATCCCGAGTCAGGCACGCATGCCGATTTTCTCTTCCTCTCGGAAGAGGCGACCGTAAGCGAGCTCTTCGACACCCCGAACAGCCCCCCGCGAAGGACCGAAGTCGTCGACCTTCGCAAGCGAGAAATCCACGTCGTGATCGACGTTAGTCGTTGATATCGCGAACTGATCGCGAGTTCTTTCGCGGTCAGTCACATCTCGTTACCTCGAAATTCCGGAACCTAATCTGCAGTACATCGTTCTCCTCCCAGTTTCCCGAATTCGAAGGAGAATGAAAATGATCAAGAAGCTCCTTATTGCTGCTGCTATCGCTGCAACTCCTGCGATGGCCTTTGCCCAGACGGATACAGCGCCGAAGGGCGGCGCGGTCGGCGGTGCAACCAGCGGGGCCGTGAGCGGCGCCGTCGGTGGCGCGGTTGTCGGCGGTCCGGTCGGTGCCGTTGTCGGCGGCGTCGGCGGCGCGGTGGTCGGTGCGATCATCGGCGACGCGACGACACCGCGCTTCCGCCAGTATGTCGTCGAGCAGCAGGTCCCGTCCTACACCTATGCCGAACCCGTTGCCGTCGGCACGGTCCTGCCGGAGCGGGGCGTGGTCTACCGCCAGGTGCCGACGGAATACGGCGCTCAGAACTATCGCTATACGGTCATCAACAACCGTGCCGTCCTGGTCGAGCCGCAGACTCGCCGCATCGTCCAGGTGATCGAATAACCGGTGATCGAAACGATCCGAAGGGCGACCTTATATCGAGACCCGGCCGCTCTYCAGATCGGGCCCGCTCCAGCAATGGGGCGGGCCTCAATCCATGCGTCAGCGCGTGCCGAACATGCGGTCGCCGGCATCGCCGAGGCCCGGCACGATATAGCCGTGCTCGTTTAGGCGCTCGTCGATCGCAGCCGTCCAGATGCGCACATCCGGGTGAGCACCGCGCAGGCGTGCGACCCCTTCCGGCGATGCCAGCAGGCAAACGAAGCGAAGGTCCTTGGCACCGCGCTCCTTCAGCCGATCCATCGCCGCCACGGCCGAGTTTGCCGTGGCCAGCATCGGGTCCATGACCACGATCATGCGGTCGGCAATGTCGGACGGGGCCTTGAAATAATACTCGACCGCCTGGAGCGTATCAGGATCGCGATAGAGCCCGATATGAGCGACGCGGGCAGCCGGGACGAGTTCCAGCATGCCATCGAGGAAGCCGACGCCGGCGCGCAGGATCGGCGCGAAGACCAGCTTCTTGCCGGCGATGATCGGCTGCATGCTCTTGGTCAGCGGCGTCTCTATCTCGATCAACTCGGTCGGCAGGTCGCGCGTGACCTCGTAGCAGAGCAGCATGCCGATCTCGTTCAGGAGCTGCCGGAAGCTCTTGGTCGAGCGATCCTTCTCCCGCATCAGCGTCAGCTTGTGCTGGACCAGCGGATGGTCGACCACGGTGACGCCGTCGGAATGCCTGGTCATACGCTCTACCCCTCATCGTTCTCATGAGCCCTCGCCCCAGGCGAAGGCTGCTGCTCACGGCAGCACGGTCTCAGAATACCGTGMCATCGCTGACGATGGTCAAGGGCGGCCCGCCATCCCCGCGTTTTTCTCGTGCGATGCGCCGTCCGGCAGCCCAGGTCCCACCCTCGAGGATCTTGGCGAGCGGGAGTTCGTCCCGCGAGCGATCAAGCCGCTCCCGAATGAGCACACCCAACTCATCGAGAAGGGCCACCGTGAGCGCCCGCCATTCGACCACGAGCGGCGACGCGACGTCGTGACTGCGCGCCGCATCATCCGCATGCTTGAGCGTGATCACGCCCACGTCGAGGAACAGCCCGCCATTGCGATACTCGGGCAGGCCGGTGAGATCATCGATATCGACGACGGTGATGCCGGCCCATTGCAGCGGTTCGATCAGCGAATAGGAGAGCCATTGCGAGAGCTTGTGGAACGGCACGAGTCCGGCCGTGGAGAGATCCGGAGCGATCAGCGGATGACGCCAGGTATCGCCCAGGGCAATTCCTGCGATCGTCAGTCGTGACGGCCAGATGCCGCCGAAGGTGCCAAGAACCTCGGCCAGGATGTGGGCGGCGCGGATCGAGCCGCCCGACGCCGTCTCGATGAAGYGATCGAAGAGGTCGCCCGGCCGTGTCAGGCCCTGGCGTTCGAGTTCCTCGCCGAGTCGGTTCAGCAATGCGGCCCGCCCTTCGAGCGCAAGCAGGGGATTGGCCGGTCCGGCCTGGAAACCGGCGGCGAGTGCCTCGGTGTCGAGCCGCTTCAGGGCCTCGGAATCGGCCCGTAGCGAGTCCGCCGCGTCGCTCGAGAACAGCCCCGCAGCGAACATGTCGAGCGAGGCGAGCGCCAGCCCTTCCGATCGGCTGATCGGCTTGCCCGTCACCCTGTCGTGATAACTCCAGGTGGGCCCCGCACCGGCATCGAGCAGAACGCTGACGACCGCGAGATCGTAGGCCGCGCGGCCGCGCGCTCCGGCATCTGGGAAATGCGCCCCGCGCTCAAGCATGCTCCAGCGATCCATGCCTCCGACCACGAAATGGCGCCAGCGCGCGTGGAAGGGGATGTCCAGCGTCGGATAATTTGCCCGGATCGTCTCGAGGACATAGTCCGCGCAGGCCGCCAGCCGCTCGGGATGCACGGAGAAATGCAGCAGGCGGCCCTCAAGGCCGAGCTGGAGCATTTCCTGCGCCCGCTCACGGATTGCGGCGGGCTTCAGGAGCCGGCGGACGGCCTCGGGGTCACGGTCGGACATGGCTGGCTGGTGCTCTCAGAACTTGTCGAGGTCGCGACCGACGGTCGCCTTCAGCGTGTTGTCGCCAGGCGTGCCCTCCGGCGAGTAGTAGCCGGCTGCCTTCTTGGCCTCGATCTCGACCGAGGCATCGGGCGGGATCAGCTCCGGCGGAATGGCAACGCGCTCGCCGATCTCGATGCCCGACTGCACCATGGCGTCGTATTTCATGTTCGACATCGACATCAACCGGTCGATGCGCGTGACACCGAGCCAATGCAGCACATCCGGCATCAATTGCTGGAAGCGGGCATCCTGCACGCCGGCAACGCATTCGGTGCGCTCGAAATAGGTCGCAGCGGAATCGCCACCCTCCTGGCGCTTGCGGGCATTGTAGACGAGGAACTTGGTGACCTCGCCAAGCGCCCTGCCCTCCTTGCGGTTGTAGACGATGAGGCCGACGCCGCCGCCTTGCGCCTCCTTCACCGCCTCCTCGATGCCATGCACGAGATAGGGCCGGCAGGTGCAGATATCGGAGCCGAAGACATCCGAGCCGTTGCATTCGTCATGGACACGGCAGGCAACCCTGCGCTTCGGATCGATGATCGCTGAGATATCGCCGATGACATAGCAGGTGATCGAGCCGATCGGCGGCAGGAAGACGTGCAGATCGGGCCGGGTGACGAGTTCGGGGTACATGCCGCCGGTCTGCTCGAACAGCGTGCGGCGCAATTCCTGCTCCGACGTACCGAAGCGCTCGGCAATGCCCGGCAGGTGCCAGACCGGGTCGATGGCGATCTTGGTGACGCTGATATCGCCGGACTTGTGCAGGATACCCTCATCGGCGGCGAGCCTGTGGCCAGCCATCGCAGCGAGAATCTCCGGCAGGTTCAGCCGCGCCTTGGTGATGGCGATGGTGGGCCGGATATCGACGCCCTCGGCAATCAGTCGCCCGAAATCCTGTGCGACCCGATGGCCGTAAGGGTCCAGCGAGACGATCTTGCCGGGTTCAGCCCATTGCGGCCGCGGCAGAATGTCGGTGGTCGGCTGCGTGTTCGTCAGGTCCGGGCGCTGCGACGGATTCATGGCGCGCGCCGAGATCGCAAGCGCACGATAGACCGAGTAGGAGCCGCCATGGGCTCCTATGACGTTGCGGTCAGCCGGGTTGGTGGTCGAGGCAATGACCGGGCCGCGCTCGACGGCGGTTTCCGCACCCCATCGGATCGGGAAGCGCGTCGCCGCACTGCCAGGCTCGGGATGCGACGTCAGGCGGATATGGGTGGTCCGGTTCTGCGAATTCATCGCGACGCTCTCGAATCGGAAAAGGGCCCATGACGGAGTCGTCCGGGCCCTTTTGACCGATAGGAGAGTGGATCAGTGCTCAGCGCACGTCAATCGACCCGCGCTGGCGCTCAGAAAACCGCGAGATAGCGCAGCAGCGAGATGATGCCGATGATGATGACGATGATCTGGACGATGTTCTTGATCTGGGCATCGAGCGGCAGCATGCGCACGAGATAAAGCACCAGACCGATCACCAGAATCGTGATCAGAAGCGAAATCAGAATACTCAGACCCATAGCCCACATCCTTTATCGCGGCCGCTTGCCGGCCCCCCGGAGGCCGTGCGCGAGGCGTTCGCGGCACGGTTTCTCTGCAGGACAGAACGTCGCAGGATGGGAATTGGTTCCGTTTCAGGGGCCGAGCGCCCGCTTATCCCGAGCTTTCACCGCCATTTTCGGCATAATCGGGACTGACCCGACCATGCCTGTCGCGAGGCGCGGATGCTCGCCGGAATGGCGAGCCGTGGGGCGCGCTAGCCTGCGATCCGCGAGAAATCCGCCACGGCGCGCGTCGCCTCGCGCAGCTGGTTGAGCAGCTTGAGACGGTTGGCGCGCAGGGCCGGATCGGGATCGTTGACCGTGACCTTGTCGAAGAAGGCATCGACCGAGGGCCTGAGCTCGGCCAGCGCAGCCATCGCACCTTCGAAATCCTCCTTGGCGACGGCAGCCTCGGCCTTCGGCGTCGCCTGGGCCAGTGCAACGGCGAGCCCCTTCTCCTCGATCAGGCCGGCATCGGCGATGAGCTGGAGATCGGCGGCAGCGGCAAAAGCGCCCTCGCCGTCCTTCTTCTCCTCGGCCTTGAGGATATTCGCCGCACGGCGATAACCGCTGAGCAGGTTCACGCCGTCCTCGGTGTCGAGGAAGCGGCTGAGCGCGTCGACGCGGCGGGTGATGAGCAGGAGATCGTCGCTGTTCGATGCGCCTTCGCCCAGCACGGCATCGACCAGGTCATGCCGCGCCCCGGCATCGCGGAGCACGACCTTCAGGCGGTCGTGGAAGAACGAGACGAGGTCTGGATCTGGGGCGACACCGGCGAGCGAGAGCCGTACCCCATTCTCGACAACCAGCCTGATCACACCCAGCGCCGCACGGCGCAGCGCGTAGGGATCCTTGCTCCCGGTCGGCTTCTCGTCGATGGCCCAGAAGCCGACCAGCGTATCGAGCTTGTCGGCCAGGGCGACGGCAACGGAGACCGGGTCCGTCGGCACACGATCGGACGGGCCGAGGGGCTTGTAGTGCTCTTCGATCGCTGCCGCGACAGAAGCGTTCTCGCCCTGCAGCTCGGCATATTTCCGGCCCATCAGCCCCTGCAATTCCGGGAACTCGCCGACCATCTCGGTCGGCAGATCGGCCTTGGCGAGTTTCGCCGCGCGTTCGGCGAGAGCGGGATCGGCACCGACGAGCGGCGCCAGCTCGCGAGCCAGCGCCGCGATGCGCTGCACGCGCGCGCCCTGCGTCCCAAGCTTGGCGTGGAAGACGACGCCGAGCTTGTCGAGCTTGGCCATGCGCTGGTCGAGCGGCTTGGCGAGGTCGAGGCCAAGTGTCCCGGCACTCTCCCTGAACGTGTCGAGATCGGGCAGCGAGCCCTTGTCCGTCGCAAAGAAATAGGCCGCGTCCGAGAGGCGCGCACGCACGACGCGGCCGTTGCCGGCGACGATTGCGCTGCCGCCATCGCTGGCGTTCAGGTTCGAGACCAGGATGAACTTGTTGGCGAGCGCCCCCGTCACCGGGTCACGCAGCACGAAGCATTTCTGGTTGGCGCGGATCGTGGCGCGGATCGCCTCGCCCGGAATCTCGAGGAAGCGCTCCTCGAAGGCGCCCATCAGCACGACCGGCCATTCGACGAGGCCGGCGACCTCCTCGAGCAGGCCTTCATCCTCGACGAGGTCCAGCCCCTGCGCGAAGGCGAGGTTCCGGGCGTCGGTGAGGATGATTTCCTTGCGCCGGTCGGCATCGAGCACGACCTTCGCCTTCTCCAGATGCGCGACATAATCGTCGAAACGCCTGACCGTTATGGCCTGGGGCGCATGGAAGCGGTGGCCATAGGTCGTGTTGCCAGAGGCAATGCCGTCGACCTCGAACCGGACCACCTCGGGCTCCTCGGTCTCCGGCCCGAAGGTGCAGAGGATCGAGTGGAGCGGGCGCACCCAGCGCAGGCTGGCGCCAGCGGCGGAGGCTTTGCCCCAGCGCATCGATTTCGGCCAAGGGAAGTTGCGAATCACGTGCGGGACGATCTCGGCGATGGCCGCGACCGTCTCCTGCCCCGGCTTCTCGATGATGGCGACGTAGGAATCGCCCTTCTTGGGGTCGCTGACGATGGTCGCCTGGTCGAGCGAGGCAAGCCCTGCCGCCTTCAGGAACCCTTGGACGGCGGCGTCGGGCGCGCCCACGCGCGGCCCCTTGCGCTCCTCGCGGATATCGCGGCCGCGCACCGGTAGTTCAGCGATGTGCAAGGCGAGGCGGCGCGGCGTCGCAAAGGCCCTGGCGCCCTCATAGACGAGGCCGCGTTCGACCAACGCATCGGTGACGAGTTTCTTGAGGTCTTCCGCCGCCTTGCGCTGCATGCGGGCGGGAATCTCTTCCGAGAAGAGTTCGAGCAGGAGATCGGGCATCAGTTCGCTCCCCCGCCGGCGGTCTTCAGCCAGGCCGCACCGCAGGCCTTGGACAGTTCACGCACGCGCAGGATGTAGCTCTGGCGCTCGGTGACCGAGATCACCCCGCGCGCATCGAGCAGGTTGAACATGTGGCTGGCCTTGATGCACTGGTCATAGGCCGGCAGCGCCAGCGAGTGGCGCGGATCATTGGCTCCCTCCCCGGCTTCGCCCGCGGCGAGCAGCGCCCGGCACTCGGCCTCGGCATCGTTGAAGTGGCGGAACAGCATCGCCGTGTCGGCATGTTCGAAATTATAGCGCGAGAATTCCTGCTCGGCCTGGAGGAAGACATCGCCGTAGCTGACGCGATCCTCACCCTCGAGCCCGTTGAAATTCAGATCCATGATGCGGTCGACGCCCTGCAGATAGCAGGCGAGACGTTCGAGCCCATAGGTCAGCTCTCCCGCGACAGGCGCGCATTCGACGCCGGCGACCTGCTGGAAATAGGTGAACTGACTCACCTCCATGCCGTCGCACCAGCACTCCCAGCCGAGCCCCCAGGCGCCCAGTGTCGGGCTCTCCCAATCGTCCTCGACGAAGCGGATATCGTGGAGCCCCATGTCGACGCCAATGGCCTGGAGCGAGTCGAGATAGAGCTGCTGCAGATCCGGCGGCGATGGCTTCAGAATGACCTGGAACTGGTAATAATGCTGCAGGCGGTTGGGGTTCTCGCCATAGCGGCCGTCCTTCGGCCGACGCGAAGGCTGGACATAGGCAGCCTTCCAGGGCTTGGGACCGAGCGCGCGCAGCGTCGTCGCCGGGTGGAACGTACCGGCGCCGACTTCCATGTCGTAGGGCTGCAGGACGACGCAACCGCGCTCCGCCCAGAAGCGCTGCAAGGTCAGCAGCAGGCCCTGGAACGAGCGGGTCGGGTTCATCGGATCGGAGACGGGAGCACCGGCCAAGAGCTTGAGCCTTCCAGACAATCTAAGAATAGCGGCGTGCTTAGGGGCAGCCACGGCGCGCGGTCAAGCATTCCGCGCATGACCATGGAACCGACGCGGACAGCATTCGTTCATGATCGGCGGGATAATCTCCGCAGCAACCGTACAGTCCGCGGCGTTCGGGGCGAGCGCTCGAGACGGGCCGGCGGCGTCAGCCAGCAGGAGTAGCTTAATGCTGTCATCACGTTTCATTGCCGCTCTCTTCGGAGCGCTCACCCTCATGTTCGCGGCCTTCACCGTCGCCCCCGCAACGGCCGCACCGGTCAGCACCGGCACGATGCAGACGACGCAGGCTCCGACTGATCTGGTCCAGCAGGCGCAGTACTATGGCCCGCGTCCCTATTATGGCCCGCGCCGCCCGTATTACGGCCGCCCGGTCTATCGTCCGCGCTGCTTCTACAGTAACCGCCGCGTCTGGAACGGCTATCGCTGGGTGATGCGTTCGGTGCGCGTCTGCCGCTGATCGCGGCGTGAATTGTGGCTGCCATGTGGCGGTCCGATGAAGGATAGCTGAACGGCGCGGTGTCGCGCCGTTCAGTTTTTGAGCGTTAGCATCTTCACCGAATTGGTGTTCGACCGCGCGGCAAGGGCCGCGGGCGCCAGGCAGGGGAGAGAATCCACGCCATGCTTCGCAAAGCTTTTCTCGGTGTCGCGGCAGCGGTMAGCCTCGGCGGCGGCGTCATCGCCAGCGCCCCGGCCTCGGCCTAGGTCGTCACCCTCGGCTTGAGTGCAGCCGCGCAGGCGGATCATGGCTACGAGCAGGTCCAGTACGGCTATGGCCCGGGTTGGGGCCCGCGCCCCTATTACGGTCGGCCCTATTATGGCGGTCCGCAGCCCTATTACGGCTATGGCGGTCCGTATTACCGCCCGCGCTGCTTTTTCCGCCCGTTCCGTTATTGGGATGGCTCGCGCTGGGTCGTGCAGCAGCAGCGGATCTGCCGCTGATCTCACCGTCCGTGATTGCATCGGCTTTCCCGAGAGCGGTGATCCACTTTTCGGGCCGGTGATCTAACCTTCTGTGTTCGCATCGGCTTTCCCGAAAACCGCAATCCACTTTTCGGGCCGATGCTTTAGCCGAGCAGTGCCCGGCCACGGTGAACCGCTTCGCTGAGTTCGGTGAAGCGGCCATCAGGCCCGTTCAAGACAAAGGCCGGCAGCAGCGCTGCCGGCTTTCTGCTGTTCAGCGTCGCCGTGACGATGATGCGAATCGCCGGCCGGTCGGCCGAGGCGTGCACGGGGCGGATGGCCACGCCACCAAAGCCGGTTTCCAGCCCATTCAGAATAGCCCCCAGCGCCTCGGCCCGATGAATGATCGCGACGCGTCCGCGCGGCTTGAGCAGCCGGCGCGCTGCCTTCAACCAGATTTCGAACGGCTGATCGGCGACATGCGCCGTTCGCCGGTTGCTCACTGGCGACGCCTTCACCGTATCGTCTACAAAGAAGGGCGGGTTCATTGCCACGCAGGCGAAACCTGCTGGCACAAGGCTGGCTTCGGCACCGGCCCCGACATCGGCCGCAACGAGCCTGACCCGATCGCCGAAGCCGTTCAGGACGATGTTCTGCTCGGCCAGCGCCGCAAGGCGGGGATGCCGCTCGATCAACGTGACCGTCAGCTCCGGCCGAAGCATCGCCGCGGCCAGACCGACCGTCCCGACGCCAGCGCCGAAATCGGCCAGCGGGCCTGTCTCGTCTTCCGACAACGCCGCAGCGAGCAGAATCGCGTCCGTGCCGGCACGATGCCCCTTCTTCGGCTGACGAAGAATCAGACGGCCATCGAGCAATCGATCCTCGACGATCTCGCCGAGATCCGTCTCCGAATCACTCATCGCGCAGCTCGGCGCCGAACCCCGCCTCGATCAAAAGCGCGCGGGCCCTTCGGCGATCCACCTCGCGCACGAGCAGGCGCCTCTGGAAGGCTCCGGTCATGCCCTCAAGCGCGCTCATGTGCTGGTCGGCGATCAGACAATCGAGATTGGCGGATGCGAGCAGCGCCTCGATGGCGCCAAGCAGGACAAGGTCATTGGTACGGACGAGTTCGTGCATTGTGTCATGGAGACGAAGGCAGGGTCTGCGCGCAAGCCATTTTCGGCCCTGGACTCGCGGGTGCGGCGTCAAAGTGCGATTGCGGGGGCTGGCCACCCATGCAACGGTTGTGGCAATGCAACAAAGCTGAAATCGGCCGGAGTGAGCAGCGTGGGCGTCGTCGTACCCTTCGAGGACAAGGAACAGGGACAGGCCAGCATCGAGGGTCTCGTGGGCCTGACACGCACCGACATGGAGCGCGTCAATGCGATGATCCTGTCGCGCACCGGCTCGGACGTCACCATGATCCCCGAGGTCGCCAACCACCTGATCTCGTCGGGCGGCAAGCGCCTGCGGCCGATGCTGACGCTCGCCACGGCCGCGCTCTGCGGCTATCGGGGCGAGGGTCATGTCAAGCTCGCGGCCAGCGTCGAGTTCATGCACACCGCCACGCTGCTTCATGACGACGTCGTCGACGAGAGCGACATGCGCCGTGGCAAGCTCGCGGCCCGGATGGTCTGGGGCAATGAAGCGAGCGTGCTCGTCGGTGACTTCCTGCTCGGACAGGCTTTCAAGATGATGGTCGAGGTCGGCTCGCTCCGCGCGCTCGATATTCTCTCCACCGCAGCCGCCGTCATCGCCGAAGGTGAGGTGATGCAACTCGCCGCGGCCAAGAACACAGCCACGACCGAGGACGAGTACCTCGCCGTCATCCGCGGCAAGACCGCGGAGCTGTTCGCGGCGGCCTGCGAAGTCGGGCCGGTGATCGCCGAATCACCCAAGGCCGATGCTGCCGCCTGCCGCAGCTATGGGCTCAATCTCGGCATCGCCTTCCAGCTCATCGACGACGCGCTTGATTATGGCGGCGTCGCGAACAAGCTCGGCAAGAACACCGGCGACGATTTCCGCGAGGGCAAGATCACCCTGCCGGTCGTGCTCTCCTTCCGGCGCGGCGACGAGACCGAACGCGCCTTCTGGCGCCGCACGCTGCAGGATGGCGAGATCAAGGACGGCGATCTCGAGGAGGCGCAGGCGATCATGCGCCGTCACCGTTCCCTCGACGATACGATCGAGCGGGCCCAGCACTACGCCAAGATGGCGAAGGATGCGCTCGGCCTCTTCCCCTCATCGCCGATGAAGCAGGCGCTGAACGAGACGGTCGATTTCTGCGTGGCGCGGGCGTACTGAGCGTGRCGCGGGCGCACTGAGCAGCCCGCGGACCTCATCTCAGCAGGGTCGGCTTGATCCACCAATCCGGCCGCTCATCCGCCAGCAGCTTCGCAKCGGCAGCGCTCTGCCGGCAATCGTCGAACAGGGCAAAGCAGGTCGCGCCCGAGCCTGACATTCTGCCGAKCCGGTAACCCGGCAGCCGGGACAGCCGCTGCAGGACGTCGGTGATGATCGGCGCGACCTGAGCCGCCGGGGCTTCGAGATCGTTGCCGGTCCGATGCAGCGCCGCAAGCAGGTCCGGGGCAGCAGCGAAGCGCTCCGCCGCACCGATGCCCGATTCCACTGCGGCCGGGCAAGATTGCCCCTGCGCAAGTCCGAGCGTACGGAAAACGTCTGCGGTGCCGACGGCGACATTCGGGTTGACCAGAATGGCGAAGAGCGGCGGCAGGCACAGTGCGGGGCCGAGGCGCTCGCCAATCCCGGCCATGATGCGAGCGCGCGACTCGAGGCAGACCAGGACATCGGCGCCAACCCTGATGGCAGCGCGCTGCAGCTGAGGCGAGGCAGGCGAGAGCCCGTTCAGCCTTGCCAGCAGACGCAAGGTTGCTGCCGCGTCAGCCGAGCCTCCGCCAATGCCGGAGGCGACCGGCAGACGCTTGACGAGGTGGAAATGTCCGGTTCGCAGTCCGGGGAGCTCGTCTGCCAGCGCCTGCACGGCACGGAGAACCAGATTCCCATCATCCGCGACAAGACTGGTGCCTTGCGGACCACCGATCGTCAGGCCGAGGCCTGAAGCCGGTTCCAGCGCCAGCGAATCACCGACACTGGCGAAGGCGACGAGGCTCTTCAGCTCGTGATAGCCATCGGCGCGACGGCCGAGGATTTTCAGATCGAGATTGACCTTGGCGCGAGCGCGGGTCGTCAGCGCAACAGGCACGCGAGGTCCGTCACCGCATCACAATGCATCGGTCAGCCGCCATCCGCCTTCGGCTCGGCGGCATTGGCCGACGGGGCCTCCTCCAGCCCCTTCTCGATCTTGTGCTTGATCTTGACCAGATCCTCGGGCTCCGGGCTGAGATCGCGGGCGGCGTTCCACTGAAAGACCGCCTCCAGCTTGCGGTCGACGCGCCAATAGACATCGCCGAGATGATCGTTGATCACCGGATCGGAGGGCCGCAGCTCCATCGCGCGCTCGAGTTCGCGGGTCGCCTCGGTATAGCGGCCGAGCCGGTAGTAAGCCCAGCCGAGCGAATCGGTGATGTAGCCGTCACGCGGGCGCAGTTCGACGGCCCGGCGCAGCATGCCCAGCGCTTCATCGAGCTTGAGATGCTGATCGACCAGGGAATAGCCGAGATAGTTGAGCACCAGCGCCCGCTCGCGCCCCAGCGCCTCCGGCATCAGTTCGAGGGCCTTGCGCAGATCCTCCTCGGCCTCCGCCCAGCGCTTGATGCGCTCGCGGGCAATGCCACGGAAGTAATAAAGGTCCCAGTTCGAGCGGCCCGGCGAAGCGAGCTTCGCGATCGCCTTGTCATAGGTGTCGGCAGCCTCGGCGAAGCGCTTGCGTGAGCGGTAGACATTGCCGAGCGCCGAGAGCGCGTCGACATCGTCAGGACGCGCTGCGATCAGCGCTTCGAGATGCTTCACCGCCTCGTCCGACTTGCCAAGCGCTTCCAGCGCCAGACCGGACTGGATCTCGGCATTGGAGGCCAGCGGCGAACCCGGCGGCATGCGGTTGTAGACCGTCACCGCATCATCGAGCTGCTTGGCCCGCTCCAGGATGTCGCCGAGCGTCAGGACGGCGAGATCGTGATTGGGGTCGAGATAGAGGGCGAGCCTGAGATAGAGCAGTGCAGCGGCCTCGTCTCCCTGGCGGTTCCCCGCGCTGGCGAGGCCGTAGAGCACTTCGGCTGCACCCTGCTGCGCCGTAGCGACCGAGCGGGCAAGCGGCTCCTTGGCGGCGACCCGGGTCAATCCGTCACGCACGATGGGGTGATTCGGCAGGAGCCTGTCGAAGGCGCCATAGGTTGCCGCAGCTCCTTCGAAATCGCCGGAGCGGGTCTGGAAGCGAGCCCAGAGATCGACGAGACGCAGCGTCGTCTTCTCGGCCTCATAGGCCGCCTTGAGCCTGCGCTCGGAATCCGCCTTGCGGCCGGCGATATCGAGGATCAGGCCGGCATGATAGTCGCGGAAGAGATTGTAGGAAGGCTCGCCCTTGAGCCGCTCGAGCGTCTCGAGCGCGCGGTTGGTCTGGCCGGAGCCGGCATAGGACCATGCGGACAGCAAGGTCGCCGTGATGTCGGCGGAACGCCCGCGCCCGCCGCGCTGCAGGTGATTGCGCGCCGTCTGATACTGTTTCTGCTTGATGGCGCGAATGCCGATCGCGAGCTGCGCCAGCCCGTTGCTCGGGTCGCGCTGCACCAGCTTCTCGGCGGCGCGGAACGCGTCATCCATGGAGCCATCGGCCAGGAAGGCGACGAAACCACGCTCCAGCAGATCGTTGTTCTTCGGATCGCCCTTGATCGCCTCCCGCAGGAAGACCGAGGCCGCGCCAAGGTCTCGGCCGGCACCGGCCACGATCGCGGCCAGATAGTTGCCTTCAAGGCTTTCGGCAGGCTCAAGCGGCTCGGTGGTGCGGGTCGGCGTATTGGTTTGCGTGGTGGCCTGCGCAGCGGCCCCGGCATGAAGCGCGACAAACAAGGCCAAGGCCAATGTCGCGCCGGCCCCTCGGCCGTTCATTCGAAACGTCACGACTGCTATTCTCCCTCGGTCCGCTGCCTCGTGTGGCACAGGGGCTGGGTCCATTCAGCGCGACCGTGACCGCTTCGCATAGGCGCGCAAGATGGCCGTTTCCGGGCGCCCCGGCAAGCCGCAAAGCCGGCGCAGATCGCCTCCGTAGCAAGGATGCAACAACCACTGCAATCACGTCGTGCAGCGCACAAATTCAATCACGTCACGCTGCAGTTCGGCACGCCATCACCATTGCAGCTGCATCTCTCGGCTCTGTGGCGACGATTCGCCCAGGATCATCCCAGGGAGACGATCGTTCGCTCGGTCGCCGCGATCATCGACCGCACCTCGCCGGGGCCAAGTGACCATTTCGGCAGGACAAGCCGCCGCCCTGGCAGGGCGCGGCCTCCTTATCGCACCGGTCACCGTCGCCGACTCATCACATGTTCGAGTAACCCGGGCCACCGCCGCCCTCAGGCACCACCCAGGTGATGTTCTGGGCGGGATCCTTGATGTCGCATGTCTTGCAGTGCACGCAGTTCTGCGCGTTGATGACGAAGCGCGGATCGCTCTTCGTCTCGTTGTCCTTGTAGACGATCTCGTAGACGCCGGCCGGGCAATAGAGCCGGGCGGGCTCGCCATACAGCGGCAGATTCTTCGCCACAGGAATGGCGGGGTCGGTCAGCTTCAGATGGGCGGGCTGGTCTTCCTCGTGATTGGTCGAGGACAGGAACACCGACGACAGCTTGTCGAAGGAGAGCTTGCCGTCCGGCTTGGGATAGGTGATCGGCGTCACCTCGCTCAGTGGCTTCAGCGTCGCGTAATCCGGCTTGCCATGCTTGAGCGTGCCGAAAGGCGACCAGCCGAAGAGCTGGTTCAGCCACATGTCGATGCCGCCGAGCACAACACCGCCGATCGTCCCGAATTTCGACCAGAGCGGCTTGACGTTGCGGACCGGCTTGAGGTCGCGGCCGATCGGAGACGCGCGCCAGCTGGTTTCGATCTCGCTGACTTCGTCATGCGCGCGTCCCGCCGCCAGCGCCGGCACGAGATGCTCGGCCGCCAGCATTCCGGACAGGATCGCGTTGTGGCTGCCCTTGATGCGCGGCACGTTGACGAAGCCGGCCGCGCAGCCGACCAATGCCCCGCCCGGGAAGCTGAGTTTCGGCACGGATTGCCAGCCACCTTCGGTGATGGCGCGCGCGCCGTAGGACAGGCGCTTGCCGCCCTCGAAGACGTCCCGGATCATCGGGTGCGTCTTGAAGCGCTGGAACTCGTCGAAGGGCGAGAGTGTCGGGTTCTCGTAGTTGAGATGCACGACGAAGCCGACGGTGACGAGATTGTCGTCGAAATGATAGAGGAACGAGCCGCCACCGGTCTTGCCGTCGAGCGGCCAGCCGAAGGAGTGCTGCACCCGGCCCTTGTGGAACTTCTCCGGCTTGACCTGCCAGATCTCCTTGAGGCCGATGCCGTATTTCTGGGGCTCACGATCCTTGTCGAGACCAAAGCGCTGGATCGCGATCTTGGACAGCGAGCCGCGCGCTCCTTCGCCGAGCAGCGTATAGCGCCCGCGCAGCTCCATGCCGCGGGTGAAGCGTTCGGAGACCGTGCCGTCCTTGGCGATCCCCATGTCGCCCGTGGCGACACCAGTGACGGCGCCCTTCTCATCGAAGAGAAGCTCAGCGGCCGCGAAGCCCGGATAGATCTCGACACCCAGCGCCTCGGCGCGGGTCGCCAGATAGCGCGTCACCAGCCCGAGCGAGCCGACGAAATTGCCGTGATTGTTCATCAGCTTCGGCATGCCGAAATTCGGCAGCCGGATTCCGTTCGGCTCGGTCAAGAAATAGAAGATGTCCTCGCTGACTTCCGTGGTCAGCGGGCGTGCCTCGTCCTGCCGCCAGTCAGGCAACAGCGCGTCGAGACCAATCGGATCGATAACCGCGCCCGAGAGGATATGGGCGCCGACCTCCGCCCCCTTCTCGACCACGACCACCGAGATGGCCTCGTCGAGCTGCTTCAGGCGAATGGCGGCTGCGAGACCAGCGGGACCTGCGCCGACGATGACGACGTCATAGTCCATGCTCTCGCGCGGGGTGCTTTGCGCTTCCTCGAGTTCCATCCTGCCCTCCGCCAACAACTTTCGCCTCGACAGCGATAGTTTATATATGAACGATCACACTCTCTGGCTCAAGCCAAACCGAAACCAGATTGGAACCCCTCTATCCGAGCCCACGTTCCAATTTGCAACCGCGTTTGACCGCTCTGGCGAGCACGCGGAGCCGGGACAGCCGCCCGACAGGTGTCGCGAAGCCGCGCCGGACCGTGCTAAGACGCCGGGATGATCCCTGCTGGCCACGATCCCGTCGAACTCATTGCCTGGTACGCCGAGATGGGCGTCACCGAGATGCTCGACGAGACGCCGCATGACCATTTCGCCGAATCCGCACAGGCCGCCGAAGCTGCCGCCACGCAGCCTGCAGCACGCCGCAATCCTCTGCGTGCCGTTCCTGCCGCGCGCGTCATCGCGGCCGACGCAACGGCGCCCGACGAGGCCATGCAGAGCGCGCGCCTGCTGGCCGGGCAGGCCAAGACGCTCGACGAATTGAAGGAGGCACTGGCCAGCTTCGAGGGCTGCGCGCTCAAGGCGACCGCGAAGAATCTCGTCTTCGCCGACGGCAATCCGGAGGGGCGCGTGATGTTCGTCGGCGAGGCCCCCGGCGCCGATGAAGACAGGCTCGGCCTGCCCTTCGTCGGGCGCTCCGGCCAGTTGCTCGACCGGATGCTGGCGGCTATCGGCCTCAACCGGCAGGAACATGTCTACATCGCCAATCTTCTGCCCTGGCGTCCGCCCGGCAACCGCACGCCGACGCCGCAGGAGGTCGCGATCTGCCTGCCGTTCATTCAGCGGCAGATCGAACTCGCCAATCCCGATATCCTCGTCTGCATCGGCGGCCCCTCTGCCCAGGGCCTGCTCGGCTTCACCGGCATCCTCGCCTCGCGCGGCAAGTGGACCGAGTACGATATGGGCACAAGGCGCATCCGCGCCCTCGCCACGCTTCACCCCGCCTATCTGTTGCGCCAGCCCCTGCAGAAACGCCTCGCCTGGCGCGACATGCGGGCGCTCAGGACAGCGCTCGACGCAGCCAGCTAAAGTATTCGCCTGCGACAACGCAGCCCTGCCTCTGCGACATTCCGGCCCCTCGCGCAGTTTCGGATTTGACTAAATTGCCGCGCAGCGACGATGCTGTGCGGGCAGAGTCGTTTCAAGCCGCTCGTGCGGCGTGCCGGCCGGAGCCTTGCGATGGAAATCGACGCTTTTCTGCTTTCGCGTATTCAATTTGCTTTCACGGTTTCCTTCCACATCGTCTTCCCCGCCTTCACCATCGGGCTTTCCGCCTATATCGCGACATTGCTCGGCCTCTGGCTGAAGACCGGCGACGACAAGTTTCACCTGCTCGCCCGGTTCTGGACCAAGATCTTTGCGGTCTCCTTCGCGATGGGCGTCGTTTCGGGCATCGTGCTGTCCTACCAGTTCGGCACGAACTGGAGCCGGTTCTCGACGGTGGTCGGCAACGTCATCGGTCCACTGATCGGCTACGAGGTTCTGAGCGCCTTCTTCCTCGAGGCCTCCTTCCTCGGCGTCATGCTGTTCGGCTGGAAGCGCGTTCCGCCCTGGCTGCATTTCCTGTCCGCGGTGATCGTCGCCGCCGGAACGGCCTTGTCGGGGTTCTGGATTCTCTCGGCCAATAGCTGGATGCAGTATCCGACCGGCCACGAGATGCGCGACGGCATCGCCTATCCGGTCGACTGGCTGCAGATCATCTTCAATCCGACCTTCCCCTTGCGCTTCATGCACATGATGACGGCGGCCTATCTGACCACCGCCTTCGTGGTGCTGGCGACGGGAGCGCGCCATCTCCTGGCCGGGACGAGCATCGAGCCTGCCAGGACGATGGTGCGAATGGCGATCCTGATGATCGCCCTGACGGCTCCGATCCAGGCCATCATCGGCCACCAGCACGGCGAGGACACGGCGAAATACCAGCCGGCGAAGCTCGCAGCGATCGAAGCGCATTGGGATTCGTCGAAGCCCGGCGCTCTGGTTCTCTTCGCCTGGCCCGACGAGAAGGCCGGCATCAACCGCTACGAAATCGCGATTCCCGGGCTCGCCAGCCTCGTGACCCATGGCAGCATGAGCGCTCTCTTTCCCGGCCTGAATGATTTCGCGCCGCAGGACCGGCCGCCCGTCAAGATTCCCTTCTTCGCCTTCCGGCTGATGGTCGGCATCGGCTTCCTGATGATCGGCTTCGGCTGGCTCGGTGCCTATCTCTGGTCACGTGGCAAGGTGTTCGAAGCACGACGTTGGCTCTGGCTGGCGCAATACACCTGGCCACTCGGTTTCGTCGCCATCCTCGCCGGCTGGTTCGTGACCGAGGTCGGGCGCCAGCCCTGGCTCGCAACGGGTGTGCTGCGTTCGGTCGACTCCGTCTCGCCGGTGACGGCGATGCAGGTCGCAATCTCGCTCGCGCTCTTCGTCTGCGTCTATTCCGTGGTCTTTGCGGCCGGGATCCTGCTGATGAACCGGTTGATCGACAAGGGCCCCGACGCTCTCCTCGCCACGGACCCACCGGAGCAGCCTTCGCAGCGGACGCTCAAGGCGACGCAGGATGACGCCTCTGTGCTGTTCGGCGACGGGCATCCCGGCGACGACAAGATCCAGCCGGCGAATTGAGGGGAGAGCTGAGATGGAATGGTATCTCCCCGTCATCTGGGCCGTCCTGATCGGTACTGCCGTGATGCTCTATGTCGTGCTCGACGGTTTCGACCTCGGCATCGCGATCCTCTTCCCGACGACCAGGGACGAGGGCGAACGCGACCAGATGATGAACTCGGTCGCGCCCTTCTGGGACGGTAACGAAACCTGGCTCGTGCTCGGCGGCGGCGGCCTCTGGGTCGCCTTTCCGACCGCCTACGCCATCATCATGCCGGCCTTCTACACACCGATCATCCTGATGCTGCTGGCGCTGATCTTCCGCGGGGTCGCCTTCGAATTCCGCTGGGTCGCCAAGCCGCATCACAGGAAATGGGACATTGCCTTCTGGCTCGGCTCGACCCTTGCGGCCTTCGCTCAGGGCCTCGTGCTCGGTGGCTTGATCCAGGGCATCACCGTGAGCAACCGCGAGTTTGCCGGCGGCCCCTTCGACTGGCTGACGCCGTTCTCGGTGATGTGCGGGGTCGGCGTCGTCGTCGGCTACGCGCTGCTCGGCGCGACCTGGCTCGTCTTCAAGACGGAAGGTGCCGTCGCGGACAGGGCACGGCGCCAGGCGAAATGGCTCCTGCTCGGTCTGATGGCTTTCGCTGTGATCGTCTCGCTGTGGACGCCCTACGCACATCCGCGCATCGCCGAACGCTGGTTCACGCCGTCCAACCTGCTGCTGCTCTGGCCATTCCCGGTCCTGACGGCGTTCTGCGGCTATATGGTCTGGAAGCGGCTGCACGGGCAGCACGAATTCACACCCTTTGCCTTCACCATCGCGATCTTCCTGCTCTGCTTCCTGGGACTCGCGATCTCGAACTATCCCTATCTGGTGCCCCCGAGCCTGACGATCTGGGATGTGGCCGCAGCGCCGTCCTCCCATATCTTCGTCCTGATCGGCGTCTGCTTCCTGCTGCCGATGATCCTGTTCTACACGGCCTTCGTCTACTGGACCTTCCGCGGCAAGGTGAGGGCCGACAGCGGCTATCACTGAGGTAACAGGAAGAACCTGGGGAACCACCCGCGCGCGAGCCGGTTGACGAATAGCTTGAGTTCCGGGCCTCTCTCCACGAGATTGCTCGGGACTAGACGGGGACTCCGCCATGCGTTGGGAAGATTATCGCCAGTCCGAGAATCTCGAGGACAGGCGCAATGGCGGCGGCGGCTTCGCGGGGCTTCCCGGCGGGCGCGGCGGTGTCGGCATCGGAACTATGGTCGTGCTTGGCCTTGTCGGCTGGGCTCTCGGGATCGATCCGCGCATCCTGATCGGTGGCGCCGAAATGCTCGGGGTCGGGCGCAGTGCTCCGACCCAGGAGAGCCGCCCGGCCTCAGGCCCGCCGCAGGATGAAATGGGTCGCTTCGTTTCGGCGGTGCTGGCGCAGAACGAGGATATCTGGACCAAGATCCTGCCGCAGCAGGCGAACCGCCGCTACGAACCGCCGAAGCTCGTGCTGTTCTCGCGCATCGATCGCTCGGGGTGCGGCACGGCACAGGCAGCGATGGGGCCGTTCTATTGCCCCGAAGACAAGAAGGTCTATCTCGACCTCTCCTTCTTCCAGGAGATGCAGCGCAAGCTCGGCGGTGGTGGTGACTTCGCCTATGCCTATGTGATCGGCCACGAGGTCGGCCATCACATCCAGAACCTGCTCGGTATCCTGCCCAAGGTGAACCAGCTGCGACAGCGCATCTCGGAGCGCGAATCGAATGCGCTGTCAGTGCGGGTCGAGCTGCAGGCGGACTGCTTCGCCGGCGTCTGGGCGCATAATGTCCAGGCGATGGGCCGAATCGACCAGGGCGATGTCGACGAGGCGATGCGGACGGCGGCGGCGATCGGCGATGACCGGCTGCAGCAAGCCTCGCAAGGCGTGGCCGTGCCCGATTCCTTCACCCACGGCTCGTCGGCGCAGCGCACACGCTGGTTCACGACCGGCTTCAAGTCCGGCTCGCTGCAAAGCTGCGATACCTTCCGGACGAACCAGCTTTAGATCATCGGACCCGATCTCGTATCCGATCCGATCTCACCTTCTGGGGTTGCGTCGGCTTTCCCCGAATACCGCGATCCACCTTTCGGGCCGATGCCTTGCGTCTCAGGATACGGCACGCTCCCGGCGCACCGAGAGACGCCGCGGCGCGGCATTCAGCCGCCCGGCCAGAACCAGCCCCTTCGGCACCACAAGGCCGGCCCGCAGCCGACGCGGGCCGAATGACAGCGCGGCGCGCTCCTTGAGCGCCGCAGCAACCCCGCTCAGCGGCAACAGGGCCGGCCTGTCGGGCGCCAGCAGCAGATGGCGCTCGGTCGCCTGAATCCAGTTTGGCTGCAGGATGTCCCCGGCGCTCAACAGAAGCAGCCAATCGCCGCGCGCCTGCGCGGCACCGGCATGCCAGCTTTCAGGCACGGCCGCCCTGACATAGGTCGCACCCGTCGCATCGGCGAGGCGTTCCACCTCCCCCTCACCATCCGCATCGACGACCACGGCATGGCCGAGGAAACCTTCGGCAACGGCCGGGATCAGCGCGGAAAAAGTCGCAGCGAGTGCTCTGGCCGGTCCGTCGGCCCTGATGACGGCTGTAAGCATGGCCCATTGATTATGACGCAGCGCAACATGCCGCAATCCCGCCACTTGCATTTTGTTCCCTATATGTTCACATTGATGGTCACGGAAACGCCGATTCTTACGGCCCTCTCAGGAACGGCTCAGCGCCATGCAGCAAGCCAGACCCAGTTCGCGACCGATCGCAGCCCAGCCGCTCAGGCGGCATGACGGCGAAACCCTGTCGGCATCCGCGCGTGTCGCTCCGGCTGACCCCCTCGCCTATGCCGGCCACCGCATCGATCCGGAACGACGGCGCGGGCGCGGGGCAACGATCAATCCAGGCGGACGCTTCGAGACCGAGCAGCGCGTCGCCGAAGATGATGGCTGGGGCTCTCTCGGCGAATTACCAGCCTTCAAGACCGAAGTCGCGATCGAGAAAGCGCGCACGATCATCACGCGGAATGATTCGCCGGATATTTCGTTTGACCGCTCGATCAACCCCTATCGCGGCTGCGAACATGGCTGCGTCTACTGTTTCGCGCGGCCGAGCCATGCCTATCTCGGGCTTTCGCCTGGGCTCGATTTCGAGAGCAAGTTGACAGCCAAGCCCGACGCCGCGCTGCTGCTCGAGAAGGAATTGTCTGCACCGTCCTACCAGCCGCGCACCATTGCGATCGGCACCAATACCGACGCCTATCAGCCGATCGAGAAGAAGCTGCGGATCATGCGCTCGATCCTGGAGGTGCTGGCGCGCTTCCGCCACCCGGTCGGCATCGTCACGAAATCGGCACTGGTACAGCGCGACATCGACATCCTGGCGCCGATGGCAGCGCAGGGCCTCGCCAAGGTCGCGATCTCGGTGACGACGCTCGATCCCAAGATCGCGCGCGGCATGGAGCCGCGCGCCGCCGCGCCGGCGAAGCGGCTGGAGACGATCAAGCGGTTGTCGGATGCCGGCATTCCGGTGACCGTGCTGGTCGCGCCGATCATCCCCGCGATCAACGAGCAGGAAATCGAGCGCATCCTCGACGCCGCCAAGGCCGCCGGGGCGCGCGAGGCCGGTTACGTGCTGCTGCGGCTGCCGCTGGAGGTGAAGGATCTCGTCCAGGACTGGCTCCTGACCCACCATCCAGACAAGCTGCGCCATGTCGTTTCGCTGATCCGCTCGACACGCGGCGGCAAGGATTACGACTCGGCCTGGGGCCAGCGTCAGGTCGGTTCCGGTCCCTATGCCTGGATGATCGGGCGGCGCTTCGAAATGGCAGCCGAACGCCTCGGCTTCAACGCGACGCGGTTGCGGTTGCGCAGCGACCTCTTCCTGAAGCCGGAGAAGGAAAAGGCACAGCTCAGCCTGTTCTAGACGACGGCCTTCCGGCATAAGCCCGGCAACGATTTCTTTCCTGGACCGGGCATGGCCGCCGATTTCAGCCGCGAGGCGCACGCAATTGAGCAAGGATTCTGGCCATTGGCCGGCGTCGACGAGGTCGGACGCGGGCCGCTGGCCGGGCCAGTGGTGGCGGCTGCCGTCATTCTCGACCCCGGCCTGATTCCGGCTGGCCTCGCCGATTCGAAGGAACTCAGCGCCGCAAGGCGCGAAGCGCTGTTCGGGGAGATCGCCAAAGCCGCGCTCGGTATCGGGATCGGCAGCGTCACAGCGCAGGAGATCGACGCGCTCAACATCAGGCAGGCGACGCTGCTCGCCATGAAGCGCGCGGTTGCCGGTCTGCCTGTCCAGCCGCGGCATGTGCTGGTCGATGGCAACGACCCTCCCACTCTGCCCTGCCCCTGCGATGCGATCATCAAGGGCGACGGCAGCGTGGCCTCGATTGCGGCCGCATCGATCATCGCAAAGGTGACCCGCGACCGGATGATGGCGCGCCTGGCGACGCATTATCCGGCCTATGGTTTTGCCGGGCATGCCGGATATGGCACGGCCGCGCATCGCGCCGCGATACAGACCCACGGCCCGTGCCCGGAGCACCGTTTTTCCTTCGCGCCGATCAAGGGCGTCTGGCGGCGCTGAGCGGTTGTGCGATGCCCGCGACACGTTAGCCGTTTCTTAACACCCGATCCGGATTCAGCTGGTTTGCCAATGCACTAGGCAAAAACTGCAGCCCCAAAACGAGACGCATTTTTTTCAACCCGGAAACCCGGCTTTTACCCTGACTCCCCCAAGATCGCGACTGTTGAAGTTGCGTAAATGGTTCGGCGTCATGGGTACCTCGCGTACCGGGACTGCCAGCGCCGCCGTCCGGATTCAGGTTTCGCGTACCGGACGGCCTGCGCTGCAGTCTCGGATGAAGGCTTCGAGCCTTTCATTTGATCTTCCGCTCGATCAGGTCGTCGTCGGCGACTGCATCGCCGCGCTCGACCGCCTGCCTCCGGCAAGCGTCGACCTCGTCTTCGCGGATCCACCCTACAATCTTCAGCTTGGCGGCGATCTCCGCAGGCCTGACGACAGCCTCGTCGATGCCGTCGACGACGACTGGGACAAGTTCGCCTCCTTCGCCGAGTATGACGCCTTCACGCGAGCCTGGCTGACCGCCTGCCGGCGGGTGCTGAAGCCGGACGGCGCAATGTGGGTGATCGGCTCCTATCACAACATCTTCCGCGTCGGCGCGATCCTGCAGGATCTCGGCTTCTGGATGCTGAACGACATCGTCTGGCGCAAGGCCAACCCGATGCCGAACTTCCGCGGCCGGCGCTTCACCAACGCGCATGAAACACTGATCTGGGCGGCGCGCGGCGAAAGCTCGAAATACACCTTCCATTACGAGGCGTTGAAGGGCGGCAATGACGACCTGCAGATGCGCTCGGACTGGTATCTGCCGCTCTGCACCGGCGAGGAACGTCTGAAGGACGCGTCCGGCGCCAAGGTGCATCCGACTCAAAAGCCGGAGGCCCTGCTGGCCCGCGTCATGCTTTCGGCTAGCAACCCCGGCGACGTGATCCTCGATCCGTTCTTCGGCACCGGCACCACGGGTGCCGTCGCGAAGGCTCTCGGTCGGCGGTTCATCGGCCTTGAACGCGACCCGGTCTATGCCGAGGCGGCGCGCAAGCGCATCGCCGCTGTCCAGCCATTGCCGCCCGAATCGTTCTCCACCGCGCCTTCGAAGCGCAGCGAACCGCGCGTGCCCTTCCTCAGCCTGGTCGAGGCCGGGCTGGTCAAGGCCGGTGAGAGTGTCGTCGACGAGAAACGCCGCCACAAGGCGACGATCCGGGCCGATGGCACGCTGTTGCTTGGCCCGGCTGTCGGCTCGATCCACAAGGTCGGAGCGCTGGCCCAGGGGTTACCCGCCTGCAATGGCTGGACCTTCTGGCATGTCGAGCGCCCGGAAGGGCTGACGCTGCTCGATTCACTGCGCGGCGAGATCAGGGCGCAGATGGCAGCGGCCTGAGCGCCTCGAGCCCTGCCTCGAGCGCTTTCAGGAAGACCGCCGGGAACGGCTCGTCACGGAGCCGCGCCAGCGGGGTGAAGCGGGAGCCTTGCGGCGCCGGCGTCGCCCGCGGGGCACGCGCGACAAGGACCGTGAGCTCCAGCGGAAAATGGGTGAAGACATGGCGAACGGGCGTTGCCAGCCTGCGCCACTGCGCCGGAAGCGGAGCATCCTGCAAGGCGTCAGCGAGGCGGTAATCCGCGCTCCATTGACCGGTCGGCACCTCCGCCATGCCTCCAAGCAGCCCCTTGGCCGGCCGCGTCCGCAGCAGAACCGCGCCATCCTCGCGCAGCAGCACGAAGGCAGCCCCGTAGCGGGTTGCCCCAGTCTTCTTCGCCGCCTTCCGCGGAAAGGTCTCCTGTGTCCCCGCCGCCCGTGAGACGCACGGCGCCTGCCACGGACAAATGCCGCAGGCTGGCGAGCGCGGCGTGCAGATCGTGGCGCCGAGATCCATCAGTGCCTGCGCGTAATCGCCCGGTCGTTCCGACGGCAACAGGGCCAGGGTGCGCTCCCTGATCAAGGGCTTGGCCCCCGGCAAAGCATCCTCGATTGCAAAGAGACGGGTCATGACGCGCTCGACATTGCCGTCAACCGCAACCGCCGGCCGGTTGAAGGCAATGGCTGCGACAGMGCCTGCCGTATAAGTTCCGATGCCCGGCAGTTCGCGCAGGCCTTCCTCGGTATCGGGAAAGCGACCCGCGTGCAGCGCCGAGACCGCTTTGGCGCAAGCATGCAGATTGCGAGCCCGCGAGTAGTAGCCGAGGCCGGCCCAGGCCTGCATGACCTCCTCGCTCGGCGCGTCGGCAAGAGCCCCAACCGTCGGGAACCGTGCCATGAACCGTTCGAAATAGGGCTTCACCGCCGCGATCGTGGTCTGCTGCAGCATGATCTCTGAGACCCAGACGCGATAGGGTTCGGCCCTCTCGCCGGGCAAGGCACGCCAAGGCAGGACACGGCGGTGGCGATCGTACCAGTCCAGGAGATCGGCGGCAGTCGCAGCAGGGGCGCGCATTGCGAGGGTCATGTCCCCGGTTTAGCGTGCCGTCCCCCAGCCGCAAGATGCTAACGTCCAAGATGCTAACGTCATTGAGCTCCCGCGATCACATGACCATATCGCCGGAGAGCCCTTCACCCCGCGACGCCCTCACGATCAAGCGGATCGTGCGCGTGAACCATGCCGGGGAATACGGCGCGATCCGCATCTACTCCGCGCAGATCGCAGTGGCGAAGCGGCTCACGCCCGACATCGTCCCGGCTTTGCAGCAGATGCTCACCGACGAAATCGACCATTGCGTCAGGTTCTATGCGGCCATGCCGGCACGCGGTTCACGTCCCTGCCGGATCATGAAGCTGTGGAGTCTCGGTGGCTCGCTGCTCGGCTTGATGACGGCATTGATGGGGCGACGCGCGATTTGGGTTTGCACCGCAGCGGTGGAAGAGACCGTACACCGTCATCTCGATGAACAAATGCATTTCCTACAGGGCCGAGACGCCGATCTCCACGCCGTCATCAACAGCATCCGCGAGGAAGAGCTGGCGCATCTTCATCATGCCGAAATGCAGCTCGGCAGCGAAGCAAGACACTCGCTGCAGACGATGCTGCAATCCGCCATTGCGATGGTGACCGAAATTCTGATCTGGCTATCGACTTGGGGGGATTCCACCCGCATGACACGCGCGCTGCGGCAAGCGCGCTCGTAACGGCGAACGACCATGTCGACAGCAACGCAAGCCATCCCCGCCCTCGAAACGCGCCGCCTGATCCTCAAGCCGCTGACGCTCGATGACGCACCAGCGATCCAGGCGCTGTTTCCGCACTGGGAGATCGTGCGCTATCTCACCAGGCGGGTGCCTTGGCCCTACCCGCCCGACGGCGCGCTCGCCTATCTGCATGAGGTCGCCGTGCCAGGAATGGCGCAAGGTACGGAATGGCACTGGAGCCTGCGGCTGAAGAGCGAGCCCGGCCAACTCGTCGGCCTGATCTCGCTCAGGGAGGGCGAGGACGAGAACCGCGGCTTCTGGCTCGGTCTGCCCTGGCAGCGACAAGGGCTGATGAGCGAAGCGRCCGCCGCCGTCACCGATTTCTGGTTCGATGTCCTCGGGCGTTCGGTGCTGCGCGTGCCGAAGGCCGCCGACAACACCGCGTCCCGCCGCATCTCCGAGAGTGGCGGCATGCGCGTCATCCGGGCCGAGATGCGCGATTATGTCGGCGGCCGGCATCTTTCGGAAATCTGGGAGATCAGCGCCGAGGAGTGGCGACGTCACCGGAACAGCTGATACARCTTCTGCCCTTGTCGCGCCGATGCGCCGGTCCCAGAATAGAGCATGGCTGCCAAACCCCTCGCCGACCTGATCGATGACTGCCTTGCGCCGGCGCTCGCCGCCCAGGGTTTTGCCGGGCGCGCCATCGTCTCGCACTGGCCGGAGATTGTCGGCGAGCGGCTGGCAGCACGATCGCGGCCGCTCAAGATTGACTGGCCGCGCCGACGCCCGGCGCCCGGCGAGACATCGGAACCGGCAACGCTCGTGGTGCGCGTCGAGGGCGCCTTCGCGCTCGACATGCAACAACTCGGGCCCGTGGTCCTCGAGCGGGTCAACACCCATCTCGGCTGGCGTGCCGTCGGCAAGCTCGTGCTGAAACAGGGACCGGTCGAGGCCCCGCAGCAGAAGCCGGCGCCTCCGCCGCCCGACCCGGCCCTCGTTGGGCGGATCGCGCAGCAGGTCGCCCATATCGAAGACCCGGGACTGCGGGCCGCGCTGGAACGGCTCGGCCTGGGCGTCGCTCAGAAATCCGCCACCACGAGATGACACGGCTTCGTGAGGAAGCCGTCATTCCCCGTGAACCGATCTTGCCACATTCGTGTTGGCCACTATGGTCCCGACACCGATTTGGCCCCTTAGGATATTGCACGATGACGAACAGGCGACAGCTTCTGACCGGCGCGGCCGGGATCGCAGCCGCCGCGATGCTGGGTTCCGCTCCGGCCCGGGCGCAATCCGCGACTGCCGACCTCGCTGTCGCCGGCCCTCTGGGCGATGTCTGGCTCGGCAAGCCCGACGCCAAGGTCACCATCATCGAATACGCCTCGCTGACCTGCAGCCATTGCGCGAGCTTCCACCGCGATACCTGGCCGGCGCTGAAGGCGAAATATATCGACACCGGCAAGGCRCGCTTCACGCTGCGCGAATTCCCGCTCGATCCGCTGGCGACGGCGGGCTTCATGCTGGCGCGCTGCAACGGCAACGACAAATACTACCCGATGTCGGATCTGCTGTTCGATCAGCAGCGCAACTGGGCTTTCACCGAGAAGCCGGTCGATGCGCTGGCCGCGATGGTGAAGCAGGCCGGTTTCACACAGGAATCTTTTGAAGCCTGCTTGAAACGGCAGGATATCTATGACGCCGTCACACAAGTGAAGGATCGCGGGGCCAAGGCTGGCGTCGACTCGACGCCGACCTTCTTCATCAACGGGCAAAAGCGTGCAGGTGCGCTTTCGATCGCGGAATTCGACAAGATCCTCGAGCCGCTGCTGGCCGGYTAAGCCCACGCGCCATCCTGCCACCCTGGACGATGAGGCGCGTCGATGCATCTGACGCGCCTCAAGCTGACCGGCTTCAAGACCTTCGTCGAGCCGTCCGAGTTCCTGATCGAGCCAGGCCTGACGGGAATCGTCGGCCCCAATGGCTGCGGCAAGTCCAATCTCGTCGAAGCCCTGCGCTGGGTGATGGGCGAGAGTTCGTTCAAGAACATGCGCGCGTCCGGCATGGACGACGTCATCTTCGCCGGATCCTCCGAACGTCCCGGCCGCAACATGGCCGAAGTCGCGCTCACCCTCGACAATAGCGACCGCAAGGCTCCCGCGGCCTTCAACGATACCGATGTCCTCGAAGTGACCCGCCGGATCGAGCGCGAGGAAGGCTCGACCTATCGCGTCAATGGCAAAGAGGTGCGCGCCCGCGACGTGCAACTGCTCTTTGCCGATGCGGCGACCGGAGCCCGCTCGCCGGCCCTGGTGCGGCAGGGGCAGATCAGCGAACTGATCGCCGCCAAGCCGCAATCGCGTCGCCGCATCCTTGAAGACGCCGCCGGCATCGCGGGCCTGTACAGCCGCCGACACGAGGCCGAACTCCGACTCAGGGGGGCGGAAGAAAATCTGACGCGGCTGGAGGACGTGCTTGGCGAGATCGGCACGCAGGTCGACGCCTTGCAGCGGCAGGCGCGGCAGGCCGGGCGCTATCGCAGCCTTGCCGCCGACATCCGCCGTGCCGAGGCGACGCTCGCCCTGATCGCCCATCGCGACGCGCGCGAACATGCGGCCGCTGCCGATCGGGCCCTGGAAGCGGCGGTCCGCGGCGTTGCCGAACAGACAGGCATCCAGGCCGAAGCGGCACGCCATCAGGCCGTCGCGGCGCATGCGCTGCCGGCGCTACGCGAGGCCGAGGCCGCCGCAGCCGCCGCCCTGGTCAGGCTGAAGCGCGGCCTTGATGAGCTCGAGGCGGCAAACAGACGCGCCAAGCTACGCGCAGACGAGCTTGGCAAGCGCCTGACCGAGTTGCAGAGCGATCTGACGCGCCAGGACAGGCTCGCCGACGATGCCGCCGAAAGTCTCGCGCGGCTGACCGGAGAGGATGAGACGCTTGCCGGCGAAGCCAGCGCGGCCACGACCGTGGGAGAGGCTGCAGGAGCCTCGCTGGCCGAGGCCGAAGCGATCCTGCTTCAGGCAGAGGGTGAGCATTCCACGGCACAGGCCAGATTGTCGGAATTCGCGGCCCGCCGCGACGCCATGGAGCGGACGCTCCGTGACGCCCGGAACCGCGAGGCCAGGAATGTCGCGGAGCAGGACAGGTTGCGTCGCGACCTTGCCGCGCTCGACGCAGATGATGCCGCGGCTCAACTCGACAGGCTGACGGGCGCGCGTGCTCAGGCCGAGGAGACCATGCTGGAGATGGATTCGGCGGCAGCCAGCGCAAGAGCTGTTCTGGGTGCAGCCCGAGAAGAAGAGACCCGGCTGCGCGCGCCGCTGGCCGAGGCAGATCGCGCAGCCCAGCGCCTCGACACGGAAATCCGCACGCTGCAGAAACTTCTGGCACCGGCGGCCGGCGATCGCTGGCCGGCGATCCTCGAAGCGATCAGCGTCACGAAAGGGTTCGAGACCGCACTTGGTGCGGCCCTTGGCGACGATCTCGACGCCGCCTCCGACACTGCTGCCCCGGCTCATTGGCGCGACATGGGCAATGCTGCGGGGGACCCTGCCCTTCCCGATGGCGCCGAGGCGCTGGCCCGGCATGTGCGCGGTCCGCAAGCCCTGGCGCGGCGCCTGGCCCAGGTCGGCATCGTGCCGCGCGAAGAGGGCGCGAGGCTTCGCGCCTCGTTGCAGCCCGGCCAGCGCCTGGTCTCACGCGAAGGCGACATCTGGCGCTGGGACGGCTTCACCAGCGCGGCGGAGGCCCCATCCCCAGCGGCCCGCCGCCTCGCCGAAAAGAATCGCCTTGGCGACCTCGAACGCGAGGCGGAGGCCGCGCGCAAAGCTGCAGAGATTGCGCGGCAGGGCCTCGATACCGCCAGCAAGACGGTTCGCGCCTCCGCGCAGGCTGAAACGGCCGCCGTCGAAGCCGTGCGGCTCGCCCGCCGCGATCTGGATCAGGCCCGAGAGCGGCTCGCAAGCGCCGAGCGCAAGGCCGGCGAGACAGCCGCGCGCCGCTCGGCTCTCGATGAGGCCGTCGCCCGCCTGGGCCAGGCGATCGCGGAAGCGACGACCCAGGCTTCTGCAGCCGAAGAGGCGCTCGCCGCCCTGGCGCCGGCGACCGAGCTCGAAAGCGTCCTCCTGAAGGCGCGCGCCGTCCTCAGTGAACAGCGCGCAGCCGCTTCGGATGCGCGTGCCCGCGTCCAGACCCTGGCGCGAGAGGCGGAGCTTCGCGAGCGACGCCGCGCCACGATCTTCGTCGATATCCGGGCCTGGCAGGAACGAGCCAGGGCGAGCGCCCAGACCGCTGACGAGACGAAGCGGCGCATCGCGACTGCGGAGATCGAGCGCAAGGCGCTGCTCGACGCACCGGACACCTTCCTGGTCGAGCGCAGGCGCCTGGTCGGCGAGATCGAGGCGGCCGAGACGGCACGCCGCGAGGCGGCTGACCGCCTGGCCACGGCGGAGACCGCCCAGGCTGAGGCCGATCGGCTGGCCAGAGCGGCCCTGGAAACCCTCTCTGGTGCACGCGAGGTCCGCGCCTCCGCCGAGGCGCGCCTGGAGGCAGCCCGACAGCGCCTGGTCGATGTGGAGCGGCAGATCGAGGACGGGCTCGAGACAGGGCTCGCCGGGCTCCAGGAACTGACTCTGATCAAGCCGGGCGAAGCGCTGCCGAATCCCGCCGAAATCGAAGGTCGCCTCGCAGGCCTGAGGACCGAACGCGAACGTCTGGGCGCTGTGAACCTGCGTGCCGAGGACGAGCTCGTCGAAATCCAGACCAAGCGCGCGGGCCTGACAGGGGAGCGCGACGACCTGAGCGAGGCGATCCGGCGCCTGCGCCAGGCCATCGGCGCGCTGAACCGCGAAGGCCGCGAGCGGCTGCTGGCCGCGTTCGAGGTGGTGCACGAACACTTCCAGCGTCTGTTCGGCATCCTGTTCGGCGGTGGCACGGCCGAGCTCCGGCTGGTCGACTCGGAGGATCCTCTCGAGGCGGGGCTGGAAATCTTCGCGCGCCCCCCGGGCAAAAAGCCGCAGGTGATGACGCTGCTCTCCGGCGGCGAGCAGGCCCTGACCGCGACCGCCCTGATCTTCGCCGTGTTCCTGACCAACCCCTCGCCGATCTGCGTGCTCGACGAGGTCGACGCGCCGCTCGATGACGCCAATGTCGAGCGCTACTGCGATCTGCTCGACGATATGGCCCGAAATACCGAGACGCGCTTCATTTTGATCACCCACAACCCCATTACCATGGCGCGCATGGAACGGTTGTTCGGCGTGACCATGGCCGAGCGAGGGGTCAGCCAACTGGTCTCGGTCGACCTCGCAACAGCGGAACAAATCCGCGAAGCCGTCTGAAAAAAAGCCACATTCGGGTTCGCAATGCGGCAAGAATGCCGCACAAAGCACTAATATCAAATAATTTCAACAACTTAACACCAATCCCCATGCCTTGACAGTCGCCGGAGCGGACAATAAAGGAAACGCGCTGACAACGGCTCGGCCTGCGGGTCCGGACAGGTTCGTGGCAATTTCGGACGCGGTCGTGGCCATGACACGGTCGGAAGGGAGTTGCTGATGTCTGAATCCGACCCGAACGGCTCCGATCCGAAGTTGCGGGAAAGACTGGACTCGCTGAAGGCCGCCCTCGGGCGTGCTGAAGCCGCCGAAAAGGCGGATTCAGAGAAGGCGGGTCCCGACAAAGCGCTTGCTGGCGCGATGTCATCAGGTTTTCGCGCGGCCACGGATATGGCTGGCGGCGTTATCGCTGGTGCCCTGATCGGGTATTTCGGCGACCGGTGGTTGGGAACGTCGCCGTTCCTGCTGATCGCCTTCCTGGTGATCGGAACCATCGCCGGCCTGCGCTCCGCCTATCGGCTCGGAACGCGCCCTTCCTCACCGAAGGGCGGCGAACCGGAACGTTGAATGTGTTTGCAGTGCCCCGAACCGGGGCAATTTAGGGGTGACTTATGGCGGCTGGCGGCGGAATCGATCCGATCCACCAATTCGAGATCAAGCCGATCCTGGGCCTGCGGCCGTTCGGCCTCGATCTGTCCTTCACCAATGCTTCGCTGTTCATGGTGGTGGCCGTCGCGGTGATCTCCGCCATCATGATCTATGGCTCCAGCCAGCGGGCGACGGTTCCAGGCCGCCTGCAGTCGCTCGCCGAGATGCTCTACGAGTTCGTCGCGTCCACCATCACAGGCGTGATGGGTCGGGACGGGATGCGCTTCTTCCCCTTCGTGTTCTCGCTCTTCATGTTCGTGCTGACCGCGAACATGCTCGGCATGGTCCCGGGTTCGTTCACCGTCACAAGCCAGATCATCGTGACGGCGGCCTTCGCCTTCCTCGTGATCACCGTCGTGCTGGTCTACGGAATCACGAAGCATGGCAGCCATTTCTTCGGCCTGTTCGTGCCGTCAGGCGTGCCGGGCTGGCTGCTGCCCTTCATGGTCCTGATCGAAGCCGTCTCCTTCATGTCCCGGCCGATCTCGCTCAGCCTGCGCCTGTTCGGCAACATGCTGGCCGGCCACATCGCGCTCAAGGTCTTCGGCGGCTTCGTCGTCGCCCTGACCGGCGCCGGCATCTACGCCACACTGGCGCCGCTGCCGCTGTTCCTGGCCGTCGCGCTGACCGCGCTTGAGTTCCTCGTCGCTTTTCTGCAGGCCTATGTCTTCACGATATTGACCTGCGTCTATCTCAACGACGCTCTCCATCCGGGACACTGACCGGGCGAGCTCGCGAGACTTCACCCTTCCACCACTCTCAACTGTTTTACATCGGAGAAAGACTATGGATCCCGTCGCAGCTAAGTATATCGGCGCTGGTCTCGCCAGCCTCGGCATGGGCCTCGCCGCTATCGGCGTCGGCACCATCTTCGGCAACTTCCTGTCCGGCGCCCTGCGCAACCCGTCGGCTGCCGACGGTCAGTTCCCGCGCGCCTTCATCGGCGCGGCGCTCGCGGAAGGTCTCGGCATCTTCGCGTTCGTCGTCGCGCTCGTTCTGCTCTTCGTCGTCTGACGAGCATTCACTGCGGCTCCGCAGGCGTTATCATGCGCCGCGGAGCCGTCATTCGTTGACGCAACCTTCAGAGGCGTTCCATGCAGGTTCGCGCTTCCCGCGCACAGCGCATCGGGGTCGTATCAGCCGCCGCCAGCGTTATGGCGGTTTCGGCCGACACGGCGTTCGCGAAGGGCGCTTTCCCCCCCTTCGACCCGACCTTCTTCGCCAGTCAGATCTTCTGGCTCGCGATCAGCTTCGGTGCGCTCTATTGGCTCATGTCGCGGATCGCCCTGCCGCGTGTCGGCGAGGTTCTGGCCGAACGCAGCACGACGATCGCTCGCGATCTCGACCAGGCCACCGAGATCCACGCCAAGGTCGAGGCCGTCGCCAAGGACCATGAGCACGCGCTCGCCGAAAGCCGCCGCAACGCCCAGGCCATCGCTCAGGAGGCTCGCACCGCCAGCGCTCGCGAGACCGATGCCAAGCGTCACGCAACCGAAGCGGAGCTCGGCGCCAAGCTCGCAGCCGCCGAGAAGACAATCGCGGATCGCAAGACCGCCGCGATGAAGCATGTCGAGACGATCGCTGCCGGCGCTGCCGCCGAGATCGTCGGCAAGCTGACGGGTCAGAGCCCCACCGACGCCGAGACCGCTGCCGCGGTCAAGTCCGTCCTGAGCGCCTGAGGAGACCGAACCATGGATACCGTCTGGGTTGCGGTTGCCCTCGTCATCTTCCTCGGCATTCTGGGGTATTTTGGCGTCCACAAGTCGCTTCTGAGCGCACTCGATTCGCGCGGCGAGAAGATTGCCCGCGAGCTTTCCGAAGCCCGCCGGCTGCGTCAGGAGGCTGCCAAGCTGCTCGCCGAGTACGAGGCGAAGCGCAAGGCTGCCGAAGGTGAAGCCGAGGCGATCGTCGCCGCAGCCAAGGACGAGGCGATCCGCCTTGCCACCGAGGCTGAGGAGAAGCTCGCCGATTTCGTCACCCGCCGGACCAAGTCCGCCGAGGACAAGATCGCGCAGGCCGAGATGGAGGCTGCCGCGGAAGTCCGCGCTGCCGCCGCCGAGGCCGCTACGCTGGCCGCCGAAGGCATCCTGCGCAGCCAGATGGGCGGCAAGGCTGCCGAAAGCCTGTTCGCGACCGGTCTGAAGGAAATCAAATCCAAGCTGAACTGAGCGATCAGTTCAGCCAGGGAATGCGACGCCGCGAACCTCCGGGTTTGCGGCGTTGTCGTTTTCACATCCTGCGCGCGCCGGATTCGGCCGAGCACATAGAACCTCGCCGAGATGGAGGCCCCATCCTGATCGCTCGCCTGGCACTGGCCACGATTGTTGTGCTCGCCTGCGCCATGCCGGCCCGCGCAATGGAGGAGGTCTCGTTCTCGTCACGCGACGGCACCGTCCTGACCGGCTGGATCGCCAAGCCCGCTGGAAGAGGCCCCTTCCCCGCCGTGGTTGCCCTGCACGGCTGCAGCGGCCTCTGGCGAGCCTCTGGAGGGCTTAGCGCACGCGAGAGCGACTGGAGTGCCAGGCTGGTCGCTGCTGGCTTCCTCGTGCTCCTGCCCGACAGTTTTCGCCCGCGCGGGATCGTAGCGCTTTGCAATGACCGCGAACGTGCGCTGCGGCCGGCGGATCGCGCCAGCGATGCCCTCGGCGCCGCCGACTGGCTCGCCCGTCAGCCCTTCGCCAAACCCGCCGGGATACATCTGATCGGCTGGTCGAATGGCGGCTCGACAGCGCTCCATGTCGCCGCCGATCGCGCGGCCGCGGGCCCCGGAGGGTTTCGGGCGATCATCGCCTTCTATCCTGGCTGCAGGGTCCTGCTGAAACGCGGCTGGCGCGCTCGGGTGCCGACGACGATCCTTCAGGGACTGGCAGATGACTGGACACCAGCGGCGCCCTGCCAGGCGCTGGCACGGCAAGGCGGAGCGCGCTTCGTGGGCTTCGCCGGCGCCTATCACGATTTCGACCATCCGGACCTGCCGCTCCGGGAGCGCCGCGCGGCCTATTCGCAGCGCCCGGACGGCAAGGTGACGATCGGGACGGATGTCGCGGCGCGCGCCCAGGCCATCAGCGACGTGATGGCGATCCTCCGGGCGCCCTGACGCCTCAGTTGACGGCGGTGACCGCCTTCACAGTCGCGGCCCTGGCAGGGGCTGCAACCGGGCTCGGAGCAGCCGGTGCCGGACGCGCCTCGAGCTTGGCGGGCTGTACTTTCGGCTTGGGTTTGCGCGCCTGGATCGTCGATGTGACGATGCCCTGCGGCGTGTCCAGCCCATAGATGTCCTCGCGGAACTGGACCAGCCCATCGGCGCCCTGCCAGCCGGTCAGATAGACCCAGGCCACGGGCACCGCCTTCTTCAGCCGGATGTCCTTGCGCTCGCCCTTGGCGATCTCGGCCACGATCACCGGCTCGGTCCACTCGGTGCCTTCGAGCAGCCAGGCGGCGAGGTCGCGCACCCCTTCGATGCGCGCACAGCCGGAAGAGTTGAAGCGAACATCCGAACGGAACAGCGTCTTCTTCGGCGTGTCGTGCATGTAGACCGCCTCGGTATTCGGCATGTCGATCTTGAGCTGGCCAAGCGCGTTGAGCGGTCCAAAATCCTGCCGAACGGTGAAATACGGCGAGGTCAGGCCTGCCCAGTTCACGGTCGCCGGATCGATCTCCCGATTTTCTGCTCCGAGAAGGCGCATGTTCGACTTCACGATGAAGTCGGGCTCCTTGCGCATCTTGGGGATGATGTCGGCCTTCACGATCGAGGTCGGCACGGTCCAGTAGGGGTTGAGGTTCACCGAGGTGATATTGGCCTGGAGCACCGGCGAGGGTCGATCGGGGCGACCGACAACCGCGAGATGCTTGCGCTGGACCACGCCGTTCTCGACCGCCTCGACGCTGGCGCCGGGGATGTTCACGACGACATAGCGCTCGGCAAAGACGAAGCCGTTGCTCTTCAGCCGCTCCAGGGTCGCGGTCAGCTGGTTCAGCCGGACTTCAACGGGAACGTTCAGCGCCTTGAGCGTCAGGCGGCCGACCGTTCCGAGATCGGACAGGCCGTGACGAACCTGGAAGCGCTTCACGGCTGCGATCGTCGCAGCGTCATAGATGTCGCCGGGCAAGGCCGTCGGCGGCAGATCTCCGCTCAACATCAGGCGCTGCTTCAGTGCGACGACATCCGGCCCCTGCGAATCCGGCTTCAGGGCGGAGACACTGCCGGCGAGCCTGGGCCAGCCACCACGCGACGCGATCTCCTCATGGGAGATCAGCGCCTCAAGCGTGCGGTCATAGGTGTTGGGGCCGTAGCTCGGCTCCTGTGCACGAGCGATGCCGACCGTCAGAACGAGCGCGGCAACGGCAACTGCGGAGCTCCGGACAAAAGAGCGATACATCGACTGTTCCCAAGGTGCGAAAACACGCACCGAGGAAATCATCCTCGCACATGGTCAAGGAATGCTTAAGACCGCGAGGGGATATGACGATAGGGCAGCGTCCGATCGCTGCCCTATCGATTAAGCATCCTTACTCAGCCGCAGCTGCTATCGGCTCCGGCTTCACCCATTTCAGGATCGGCTGCCGGGCAGCGCGCGTCTCGTCGAGACGGCGGATCGGGGCATGGTGCGGCGCCGCGGTGAAGCGGGCCTTGTCATTGCCCTTCGCGGCCATGGCCAGATCGCGCAGCGTCGCAATGAAGAGGTCGAGCGAGGCCTTCGATTCCGACTCGGTCGGCTCGATCAGCATCGCGCCATGGACGACCAGCGGGAAATACACGGTCATCGGGTGATACCCCTCGTCGATCATCGCCTTGGCAAAGTCGAGCGTGGTGACGCCGGTGCCCTTCAGCCACTCATCGTCGAACAGCGCCTCGTGCATCGAGGGGTGGTCGGGAAACGGCAGCGACATCAGGTCGGACAGGCCGGCGCGGATGTAGTTGGCGCTCAGCACCGCATCCTCGGAGGCCTGCTTCATGCCGTCGGCGCCATGGCTCAGCATATAGGCGAGCGCACGCACATACATGCCCATCTGGCCGTGGAAGGCGGTCATGCGGCCGAAGGGATCATTGCCCGCCGGCGCGTCGCCGGCGTGCTCCACGAGCCGCGCCGCACCACCCTCGACATGGATGAAAGGCACCGGCGCATAGGGAGCCAGCCTGCTCGACAGCACGACCGGACCGGCGCCTGGGCCGCCGCCGCCATGCGGCGTCGAGAAGGTCTTGTGCAGGTTGATATGCATGGCGTCGACGCCGAGGTCACCCGGCTTCGCCTTGCCGACGATGGCGTTGAAGTTCGCGCCATCACAATAGAAATACGCGCCGGCCGCATGCAGGGCAGCCGCGATTTCGACGATCTGCGGCTCGAAGATGCCGCAGGTATTGGGGTTGGTCAGCATGATCGCGGCAATGTCCGGCCCGAGCAGGGCCTTGACGTCCTCGACCGCCACCGTGCCGTCCGGGCGCGCCGGGACGGACCGGACCTCGAAGCCGATCAGCGCCGCGGTCGCCGGGTTGGTGCCGTGCGCCGATTCCGGCACAAGCACGACCTTGCGGGTCTCGCCCTCGCCCTTGGCGGCAATGGCGGCCTTGATCGCCATCATCCCGCAGGCCTCGCCATGGGCACCGGCCTTGGGCGACAGCGCCACGGCCGGCATGCCGGTCAACGTCATCAGGTACCGCGCGAGCTCCAGCATCAGCTCGAGCGCGCCCGGCACGGTCGAAACCGGCTGGAGCGGATGGACGTCCGAGAAGCCCGGCAGCCGCGCCATCTTCTCGTTGAGGCGGGCATTGTGCTTCATCGTGCAGGAACCGAGCGGGAAGAGCCCGGTGTCGATGCCGTAGTTCTTCTGGCTCAGGCGGACGTAGTGACGCATCGTCTCCGGCTCGGAAAGACCGGGCAGGCCGATGCCGTCCTTGCGCGCATGCTTGCCGAGGCGGCTCTTGAACGGCGCCGGCTTCTCGATATCGACGCCGGTCGTCTCATGATGGCCGATCTCGAAGATCAGCGGTTCGATCTGCTGCAGCGCGCGATTGCCGGTGAAGGTCTCGCGGCCATGATCCACGGAGGAAGCAGCCTGGGTGGGACGTCCCTGACGGTTCAGCATCACAGCACCTCCACGAGCGCCGCCACGAAGGCCGCCCGATCCTCATCCGTGTTGATCTCGGTATTGGCGACGATCAGCAGATCGTCGAGCCCGGCTCCCGGCAGCAGGCGCGAGGCCGGCACCCCACCAAGCACGCCCCTCTCGACCAACGCCTCGACGACCTCGGCCGCCGGCTTCGACAGCTTCAGCGTGAACTCGTTGAAGAAGCTGTCGTTGAGCAGCTTCACCCCCTTCACGCCGGCCAGCATGTCGGCCAGCTTCACGGCATTGGCGTGATTGAGCTCGGCCAGACGCGCGAGCCCGGCCTCGCCGAGCAGGGTCATGTGAATGGTGAAGGCCAGCACGCAGAGGCCGGAATTGGTGCAGATGTTCGACGTCGCCTTGTCGCGCCGGATGTGCTGCTCGCGGGTCGAGAGCGTCAGCACGAAGCCGCGATGTCCGTCGGCATCGACGGTCTCGCCGCAGAGCCTGCCCGGCATCTGGCGCAGATATTTCGTCTTGGCGGCGAAGAGGCCGACATAGGGACCACCGAAGTTCAGCGCATTGCCGATCGACTGGCCTTCCCCGACGACGATATCGGCGTCCATCGCGCCTGGAGGCGTGACCGCGCCGAGCGACACGACCTCGGTGAAGACGGCGATCAGAAGCGCACCATGGGCATGGGCCTTGTCGGCGATCGGCTTCAGGTCGCGGAGATTGCCGAAGACGTCCGGAGACTGGACGACGACGCAGGATGTTTGATCGTCGATCTGCGCGAGGATGTCCTCGTTAGCGGCGACATCGGGCGCCAGCGCCACGACCTCGTCGCTCGCCATGCCGGACAGGGTCTTCACCACATCGGTGTAGTGGGGATGCAGCCCCCCCGATAGGACCGCCTTGCGGCGCTTGGTGACGCGGTGAGCCATCAGCACGGCCTCGCCGGTCGCGGTCGAGCCGTCGTACATCGAGGCGTTGGCGACCTCCATGCCGGTCAGCGCGGCGATCTGGGTCTGGAATTCGAAGAGGTATTGCAGCGTGCCCTGCGCAATCTCGGGCTGATAGGGCGTGTAGCTGGTCAGGAATTCCGAGCGCTGGATCAAGTGATCGACGGTCGCCGGAACGTGGTGCTTGTAGGCGCCTGCACCCACGAAGAACKGAGCCGCGGAGGCTGCGACATTCCTGGCGGCCATCCGGCCCATGATGCGCTCGACCTCGAGTTCACCCTTGGCGCGCGGCAGGTCGAGCGGAGCCTTCAGCAGCTTGCCGGTGGGCACGTCGCTGAACAGGGCGTCGATATCGGGAACGCCGATGCGCGCGAGCATGTCCTCGCGGTCGGTGTCGGTGAGGGGCAAATAGCGCATCGGGGTTTCCTTGATCATTCCAGGTCCGGGCGCAGCGCGCGCCCGGCACCGGACATTCAGGTCATGGGCAATGAATCGCTGCTCACAGCGTCTTCACGTAGTCCTGGTACTCGGCCTCGCTGAGCAGGCCCTCGAGCTCGGCAGGATTGGTCAGCTTCAGCTTGACGAACCAGCCCTTGCCGGCCGGGTCCTCATTGACCGCGCCAGGCGCAGCCTCGAGCTCGCTGTTGACGGCGACAACCTCGCCCGAGACCGGGGCATAGACCTCGGACGCGGCCTTGACGCTCTCTACCACAGCAGCCTCGCCGCCCTTGGCGACCGCCTTGCCGACGGAAGGCAGCTCGACGAAGACGACATCGCCGAGCTGGCCCTGGGCATAGTCGGTGATGCCGATGGTGCCGGTGTCACCCTCGATGCGGATATATTCGTGGTCCTTGGTGTAACGGGTCTCGGCCATGATGGTCCTCCAGATCAGGATAGGGTCGGGAATCAGCGCTTGTAGCGGTTGGGCACGAAGGGCATCGGCGCGACGGTCGCCGCCAACGGCTTGCCGCGCACGATCAGGTCAAGGCGCGTGCCGGGAGCCGAGTGGGCCTTTGCGACATACCCCATCGCGCAGGGCGCGTTGAGCGTCGGGCCGAAGCCGCCGGATGTGACCTTGCCGACGATCTCGCCTTCCGGCGTCGCAATATCGGCGCCTTCGCGGGCAGGAGCGCGGCCCTCGGGCAGGAGCCCGATGCGGACGCGCGAAACGCCTTCCGCGAATTCGCGCTGGATGCGGGCCGCTCCCGGGAAGCCGCCTTCCTCGCGCCGCCGCTTCTGGATCGACCAGTTCAGCCCGGCCTCGACCGGCGAGGTCGTGGTGTCGATATCGTGCCCGTAGAGGCAGAGCCCTGCCTCGAGGCGCAGCGAATCGCGGGCACCGAGTCCGATCGGCTTGACGCGCGGATCGAGCAGGAGCGCGTCCCAGATCTCGCCTATCCTGTTTGCCGCGGCGGAAATCTCGTAGCCGTCCTCGCCGGTATAGCCGGAGCGGCTGAGATTGGCCTTGACGCCCGCCACCTTCATGCTGCGCGCACTCATGAAGCCCATCTCGGCGGCCTCGGGCGCCAGCGCGGCGAGCGATTCAGCGGCAGCAGGCCCTTGCAGCGCGATCAACCCGCGATGTTCCGCGCGGACGAGCTTCACATTGGCCGGCAGGCGCGCCTCGATATGGGCGTAGTCGGCCGTCTTGCAGGCCGCATTGACGATGAGGAGGAGAGCGCCGTCCTCGTCGGGCTCGCTGGAGCGCGTGACCATCAGATCGTCGAGGATGCCGCCATTCTCATCGAGGAGCTGCGAATAACGCTGTTTGCCGGGAGCGAGGTTGACGATGTCGGCGKGGACCAAAGCCTCGAGCGCGCGCGCGGTGGTCTCGTGATCGGGCCCGAGCAGAAAGGCCTGCCCCATATGCGAGACGTCGAAGAGCCCGGCCTTCTCGCGCGTCCAGTTATGCTCGGTGAGAATACCCATCGGGTACTGCACCGGCATGTCATAACCGGCAAACGGCACCATACGGGCACCGAGCATGACATGACGGGAATGAAGCGGGGTCTTGAGCAGCGCCTCGGCGCCTGCGGCATCAGCTTCAACGGCTTCGGCAGCCATGGCGGCCCCTTCCAGAATCGAGCGCAAGCCMCGGACGGAATGTCCGGAGCGCGCCCCCTCTGTCTTGGGACCTGAGAGATTTCCCCGAACCGGCAGGATCAGCCGGACAGGTTACACCCGTCGGTGGGCGGAGTTGCATCCGCCGCTTTCCAGAGCGCCAATTCCCACGCGGTCCGTTTGCCTGAGCGTTTCCGGGGCGGTTGCGCCTTCGGCGCCGGGCCTGGACAAGTCCGGACCCGGTCTCTCCCGCGGGGATGATGCGGCGTCAGCACAGATACAAGACGCCGCCTTCGAGTCAATCGGCGCCTTGCCTCAGTTCACGGCAAACACCGGCGCCATTCGCGACTGCAGGACTACCGGCGCCGCGCGCGAGCCGGCGCCGCAGCGCCAGCGGTGTTGAGGCCGACGATGATCTCGACGTCGCCCTTGCCCGCCGGGACGACAATGCCGTCCTCGATATGGGTGAAATCGGTGCCCGCCTGACCGGACGAGATCGTGCCGCCGACGCGCGCCGCACGGCGTGCAACGACGGTCGTCCCGCGCAGGACCTCCGTGCTCATCGACGCATAATAGCTGCCGGGGCCACCGGCCGGACCAGCCAGCACACGGCCTTCGGCACCCACCTTCAGCCTGAAGCCGCCACCGCCCGTCGGCGTGCACTCGCGCGCCACGTTCAGGATCGAAATCTGGTGCCGCAGGCTACCGCTATCGGGGCCGGACTGGGCGCGAATGGCAGCGCCACCATCGGCAATGGTCACGCTCGGGCAGACGAAGTCCGCCTCCTGATCGACCAGCGGCTTCTCCACCGGCGGAGGTGGCTTGGTCGACTGGAACATCACGATATTGCTCAGCGTCTGCATGCCGCTCTGCTCGCCCGCGGGCGAGCGCGAACCGCAGCCGGCAAGGCCAAGGCACAGCACAGAAGCAGCCAGCATAGTCAGCCGGCGAGGCATCACGTCATTCACGGCAGGGTCTCCACGCCAGGCCCGAATCCGGAAAGCGAGACGGGGATACCCACGCCCTCCTCCGGAGTCTGAAATACGATGAATGTGGCGCTTTTTCCGGCCTTGAGCTGGCCGAGCAGCGTATCGTCCATCACCACCTCGGCAACGCAGCCCGTGGTCAGGCAACGAACGAAGCCAGCGCGGCCGATGTCCTTGTCGTCGATCTTGAGACCGAGCCCCGACGGCAGCAGCACACCCAGGGGCGCCACGACACGCAGAAGCCGGCTCTTCTGGTCGGCCGTCTTCAGCACGATCACCAGCAGCGTCAAATTCGGCCGATCCTCGGCCGCGACATTCTGCACGAGCGCGCATTGCTCAGCCTTGGCGCCAGGCGGCACCTCGCAGCGCAACTGCCAATCGCCGTGCGTCGACTTCACAGCGCCCTGGGCGAAAGCCACGCTGCTCGAACCCAGACATACGCCCACGGCCGCCAGCGCAGCCGCGAAGACAGGTCCGATGAACTTGCCCATCCCCGTCATTCCCTTCAAACCGGCACGAATAGCCGGACATCGCCCCCTGAAGCCGGATCGCCCTTGCGGGAATCGTTCGTCCGATTCCGACAAAACCGCCATCCGTCTCTAATCATATTCGAGAGGGCGATCCATGTTTTGAGGGATGCCAGAAGGGCTTCCACACAAAACAATCACGCTCCGAATGTGCCTGCGTTGGGACCATGCAGACCCCGCCCTGTCAAGGACAGAGCCACAACGGAAGCACTTCTTGAGGCCGAGACCTCGCGTGATTATGCCGCACGGGCTGCGTGGAAGGCCTGCATTGCCCCTCTGGCGCAAGCGTGATCTTTGATTTATCGCAATGCCGAAGAACGAGGCGGGCCGATCAGCCGGCCTCGTTGCGCGTGGGCCGCATAGACAAGGACAGCGGGCCGCGACGGGATCACAGGAGCTATGTCGGACCGATGCGATTTCTGAGCAGGACCATTGCAACAGTGGCCGCAGCGGCCCTCGCCGCGGGCGCGACGACGCTTCTTCCTGAAAGTGCGCTGGCCGGCACCGGCATGCCTTCGCCCTGGCAGATGAATCTGCAGGGCGCCGCCACCGAGGTCTCGGAATACATTCACTGGTTCCATGACTGGCTTAACGTGATCATCTTCACGATCTCGATTTTCGTGCTGGGGCTGCTGATCTATGTCGCGTGGCGCTTCAACGAGAGGAAGAACCCCGTCCCCTCCAAGACGACGCATAATGCGCTGCTTGAAGTGGCCTGGACGGTCATCCCGGTCCTGATTCTCGTCGTCATCGCCATTCCCTCCTTCCGCCTGCTCAAGCTCCAGCTCGAGATTCCGCAGTCGGACCTGACCGTTAAGGTCACCGGCAAGCAGTGGTACTGGTCCTACGAATATCCGCAGGACGGCGGCGCCTTCGGCTTCGATTCGCTGATGCTCGACGAAAAGCAGCGCGCCGAAGCGATCGCCAGCAACAAGATCGCCGCAGCCGAGGCTCCGCGCCTGCTCGCTGTCGACAACGAGGCGGTCGTGCCGGTCGGCAAGGTCGTGCGCGTCCAGGTCACCGCGGCCGACGTCATCCACAAGTTCACCGTGCCGTCCTTCGGCATCAAGATCGACGCCATCCCCGGCCGTCTCAACGAGACCTGGTTCCGCGCCGATCGCGAAGGCATCTATTATGGCCAGTGCTCGTTCATCTGCGGGCAGAACCACGCCTATATGCCGATCGCGTTCCGCGTCGTGAGCGCCGAGCGCTATGCGGCCTGGCTTGCCGAATCGAAGAAGAAATTCGCCAGCGCCGGCGACGCCGCCGGCAAGGTCGCCGCCGCGGCCGAGTGAACGAACCAGATCTGACTGAACTCACGCGAACAGATTTCGCACGAGGAGACGAATCCATGGCAACTGCGGCTCCGGGCGCCCACGCCCACGCACACGGACATGATGACGCCCACGCCCACCCGACCGGGTGGCGGCGCTGGCTGCTCTCGACCAATCACAAGGACATCGGGACGCTCTACCTGACCTTCTCGATCATGGCTGGTCTGGTCGGCGGCTTCCTCTCGATCATGATGCGCATCGAGCTGCAGCAGCCCGGCCTGCAGATCTTCGCCAACGGCCAGAGCTACAACGTCTTCGTCACCGGCCACGGCCTGATCATGATCTTCTTCATGGTCATGCCCGCCGTGATCGGCGGCTTCGGCAACTGGTTCGTGCCGCTGATGATCGGCGCGCCGGACATGGCCTTCCCGCGCATGAACAACATCTCGTTCTGGCTGACCGTCGCCGGCTTCGTGCTGCTGGTCATCTCGATGTTCGTCGAAGGCGCACCTGGCGCCCACGGCGTCGGCACGGGCTGGACGATCTATCCGCCCTTCTCGTCGGCAGGCCACCCAGGTCCTTCGGTCGATTTCGGCATTCTCGCGCTTCACCTCGCGGGCGCTGCCTCGATCCTCGGCGCGATCAACTTCATCACCACCATCCTGAACATGCGCGCGCCTGGCATGACCATGCACAAGATGCCGCTGTTCGCCTGGGGCGTTCTGGTCACCGCCTTCCTGCTGCTGCTGTCGCTGCCCGTGCTCGCCGGCGCCATCACCATGCTGCTGACCGACCGCAATTTCGGCACCACCTTCTATGACCCGGCCGGTGGCGGCGATCCGGTGCTCTACCAGCACCTGTTCTGGTTCTTCGGTCACCCCGAAGTGTACATCATGATCCTGCCGGCTTTCGGCATCGTCAGCCACATCATCTCGACCTTCTCGAAGAAGCCGATCTTCGGCTATCTCGGCATGGCTTATGCGATGGTGGCGATCGGCGTCGTCGGCTTCATCGTGTGGGCGCACCACATGTACACCGCCGGTCTCTCGCTCAACACGCAGCGCTACTTCGTCTTCGCCACGATGGTGATCGCGGTGCCGACCGGCATCAAGATCTTCTCCTGGATCGCGACGATGTGGGGCGGCAGCCTGCGCTTCACCGCGCCGATGCTCTGGGCTATCGGCTTCATCTTCCTGTTCACCGTCGGCGGCGTGACCGGCGTGGTGCTGGCCAATGCCGGCGTCGACCGCTCGCTGCATGCGACCTATTACGTCGTGGCCCACTTCCACTACGTGCTGTCGCTCGGCGCCGTGTTCGGCATCTTCGCCGGCTTCTACTACTGGTTCCCGAAGATGTCGGGCTATGTGATGCCGGACTGGATCGGCAGGCTGCACTTCTGGGTCGCCTTCTTCGGCGCCAACCTGCTGTTCTTCCCGCAGCATTTCCTTGGCC
>NZ_JBFTRC010000014.1:0-80824 GCF_056399325.1 Allobosea sp. 01N443 | reverse complement strand
GGTGATCGCTTCCGCCAGCCCGTTCCCCTTGCGGGTCGTCACCGCGATCTCGGCCAGCAGCGGCCAGCCGCCGCTGAAATTGCCCGCGAGTCTGGTCTTGCCTTCGCGGGCGGCCTTGAAGCTGAGCAGGGCGTTGGGGCCGAGATAGACGTCGGCCCGGCCTGTCTCGAGTGCGAGATAGAGCACGACGTCGTCGTCGTAATACTGCACCTCGACCGGTTTCAGGCCTTGTTTGAGGTTCTGCTCGTTCCAGCGCAGCAGGATTTGCTCCTGGTTGGTGCCGGAACCGACGATGACCTTGAGTCCGGCAACATCCTTGGGCTCCGTGATGGTGATCGGGTTGCTGGCTTTGACGTAGAAGCCGAGCAGGTCCTTGCGATAGGTGGAGAAGTCGAACTTCTCCTTGCGCTGTTCGGTGACGGTCACATTGCTGATTGCGGCGTCGTATTTGCCGGAGGCGACACCAAGCGGCCAGTCGGCCCAGGCGACGCTGACGATCTCGAGCTTCCGGCCAAGACTGTCGGCGACGAGCTGGGCGATGTCGGGCTCGGAGCCGACCAGCGTCCTTGTGTCGGTGCCATAGGCGCCGAAGGGAAGGCGCTGCGAGGCGATGGCGACGGTGAAGACGCCATCCCTGGCGAATTTGGCGTCCTTGGCGACCAGCTTGAGTGCCTCCTCGTTCCTCTCCGCACGGGGGCGGCCGGGTTGTTCCGGGCTGAGATCGAAGACCTGCTGGGCTATGGCAGGGACGGTGAGGAAGGCGGCTGCTGCGGCGAGCGCGCCGAAGCCGAGCGAAAGGGATCTGGTCCTTGCGGCCATGCTGAAAACTCCATGCGAGGGATCGGGACAGGCTCGGATCATCGGGGGAAGCGCAGGTCCCGCTGCGCTCGCCGGTTCTGGCCAGGCGCTAGAGAACCTTGGCGAGGAACTCGCGGGTCCGCGGGTGGTCGGGAGCCCCAAAAACCTTCTCGGGCGAGCCGGTTTCGAGAATGCGGCCCTGCTCCATGAAGACGACCCGGTCGGCGACCTCCCGGGCGAAGCCGATCTCATGCGTGACCACGATCAGCGTGGTGCCGGAGCTGGCGAGTTCCTTGATGACGTCGAGCACCTCGCCGACCAGTTCTGGATCGAGCGCCGAGGTCGGCTCGTCGAAGAGCAGGACCTTCGGCCGAAGTGCGAGGGCGCGGGCAATAGCCACGCGCTGCTGCTGACCGCCGGAAAGCTGGCGCGGATAGGCTTCGGCCTTCTCGGAGAGGCCGACGCGGGCCAGCAGTTCGCGCGCCTGGGCGACAGCCTCGTCACGGCCGATGTTCCGCACCGTGATCGGTGCCTCGATGACGTTCTCGAGCGCGGTCAGATGCGGGAAGAGGTTGAAGTTCTGGAACACCATGCCGACATCGACGCGGCGCTTCAGGATATCCTTTTCCTTGAGCTCATAGAGCGTGTCGCCATCCTGGCGGTAACCGATCAGCTCGCCGTCGATCGAGACGAAGCCATCATCGACGCGCTCGAGATGGTTGATCGCACGCAGGAGGGTCGACTTGCCCGAGCCGGACTGGCCGAGGATGACGGTGACGCTGCCGCGCGGGATGGTCAGGCTGACATCGTCCAGCACCTTGAGCGGGCCAAAACTCTTGCTGACGGCCTGGATGCGAACCTCGCCGCCGCTGCGGGCGAATGAGGCCCAACTCACCGGCGTGCCCGCTTCTCGCAGAAGGAGCGGGGCCGATGTCGCGACCGGCACCTGCGCCACGGCCGGGCTTGCCGAGCGACGCAGTTTTGCAAGGGCATTGCCGATCAGGGAGGGCGGCGGATTGCGCAGCGCGCCCTTCGAGTAATAGCGCTCGATATGATGCTGGATGAAGGAGAGGACGCTGAGGATAACCAGATACCAGACGGTCGCGACCATCAGCAGCGGGATCACCTCCAGATTGCGGCGATAGATGATCTGGATCGTGTAGAACAGCTCCGGCAGCGCCAGGATGTAGACCATCGAGGTGCCCTTGGCCAAACCGATGATCTCGTTGAAGCCGGTCGGCAGGATGGTGCGCATCGCCTGCGGCAGGATGATGCGCGAGGCCTGGCGTGAGCGCGGCAGGCCGAGTGCGGCTGCGGCTTCCAACTGACCCTGATCGACGGAGAGAATTCCGCCGCGAATGATCTCGGAGCAGAAGGCCGCCTGGTTGAGCGCCAGCCCGAGCACCGCTGCCGCGAATGGCGTAAGCAACTGGGTGGTCTGGTAGCTGAAGAAGGAAATCTCGGTGAACGGTACGCCGAGCGTGATCGTCTCGTAGAGATAGCCCAGATTGTTCAGCACCAGCAGCAGCACGATGAGCGGGATCGAGCGGAAGAGCCAGACATAACCCCAGGAGAGCGAGCCCAGCAGGGGCGAACCGGAGACCCGCGCCAGCGCCAGCGCCGTGCCGAGCAGGAAGCCAAAAGTGGCGCCGAGCAAGGTCAGCAGCAGGGTGCGTCCGAGGCCGGCCAGGACCGGCTCGGCAAAGAACCATTCGGCGAAAACGTCCCAGCCCCAACGTGGGTTCGAGAGGACCGAGTTCAGGATCGCGAAGATCACGATCACCGAGAAGACGGTTCCGACGGTCCGCGCCGGGTATTTCGCCGGCACGATACGATAATGCGCGTTGTCGCTCTTTCGCGCGGGTTGCGGCGGCGGCGCATCAAGCGCGCGAAAATCAGTGGTCAGGGTCATGTCAGGTCTCGTCGGGAGTCTGGGGGCGGTCTGACCCGCGCTCTGTCGGCTTGGAGGCGCTCAGGCCGCGCTGGCGGCACCCGGCCGTTCGCTGGCCGACGCATGCGGCAGATGCCCGGCGAGCGGGCCGAGCTCCTTTTCAAAGGGGAGCTTAAGATGGACCTCGGGATCGACCGTGATGTCGAAGAGTGGGCGATAGCCGGTCTGCAGGTAGAGTTCCTTGGCTTCGGGCTGCCGGAAGCCGGTCGTCAGGTAGATCCTGCTGTAGCCCTGGCGCTGGGCCTGCGCTTCAAGTTCCTCGACCACCTTGCGGGCCAAGCCCTGGCGACGGAAATCGGCGTGGGTCCAGATCCGCTTCAGCTCGGCCGTGTGCCGGTCGTGGCGCATGAAGGCCCCGCCGCCGATCGTGCGCCCATCGCGAACGAGCAGGACGAAATTGCCATCCGGCGGCGCAAACAGCTCGGCCGGATAGCGGCTCATCTCGGCACCAGGCGGCTCTCCGAAAATGCTGCCATAACGGGTCGCGTATTCCCAGGTCAGCGCTTCGATCAGGGGCTGCGAGCGCGCGTCGAGCGGCGTGGTGTAAATGAAGCTGTCGGCCATGATGGGCTGCCTTTCCGGCGGGTTCAGGAGAGGTAGGCCTGCGCCAGCGCGACCCAGTAGGTCGCCGCGGGCGCCAGGGTGGCGTCGTTGAAGTCGTAGTGAGGGCTGTGCAGGGGTGCGCTGTCGCCGTTGCCGACGAAGAGGTAGCTGCCGGGGCGAGCCTCCGAGATGAAGGCGAAATCCTCGCTGGCAGTGCGTGGCCTGAAATTCCGTTCGATCCGTTCTTCGCCGAAGGCCGCCACCGCAACCTCGCGTGCGAAGGCGGTTTCCGCATCGTGGTTGACCAGCGCGGGGAAGCCGAGCCGGTAGCGGACCTCGGCCCTTGCACCAAAACTCTCGGCCTGGGCACGCACCAGCGCCGGAATGCGCTGCTGCAACTGCTCGCGGACCGTGCTGCTGAAGGAGCGGATCGTCAGCCTGAGCTCGACGCTGTCGGGGATGACATTCGAGGCGGTGCCGCCATGGATCGAGCCGACTGTGACGACGGCGGCCTCCAGCGGGTCGATGTTGCGGGAGACCACGCTCTGCAGCGTCGTGATCACCGCGGCGGCGGCAACGACCGGGTCGACCGTCTCATGGGGAGCGGCTCCGTGTCCCCCCTTGCCGAGCACAGTGATATGGGCCTGATCGACCGAGGCCATCGCCGGACCGGCAATGAAGCCGAATTGTCCGGCCGGAACGCCCGGCCAATTGTGCAGGCCGAAGACGGCGTCGCAGGGGAAACGCTCGAACAGCCCCTCCTCGATGAGCTTGCGGGCGCCGGCGCCGATCTCCTCGGCGGGCTGGAAGATCAGGGTCAGTGTGCCTGAGAAGCGCCCGCTTTCTGCGAGATAGCGCGCTGCCGCAAGCAGGATCGCCGTATGCCCGTCATGGCCGCAGGCATGCATCGCGCCGGCATGGATGCTGGCATGGGCCAGGCCCGTTGCTTCCTGGATCGGCAGAGCATCCATATCGGCACGGATGCCCAGTCGACGCTCGCCGTTGCCGCGCCGGAGCGTCGCCACGATGCCGGTGCCGGCGAGCCCTGTCGTGTCCTCGTAGCCCCATCCGGCGAGGTGCTCCGCGACGAGTGCGCTGGTCCGCTTTTCCGCGAAGGCGAGCTCGGGGTGGCGATGAAGATCGCGGCGCAATGCGATGAACGCGTCGGCGAAGGCTGCGAGGCCTCGGGCCGCGTCTTCGCGCTCTTGCTGGCCGATGCCGGGTGTGTGAAAGGTCATGTCCTTGCCCCGGCTCAGCCGGCCGAGCGCGCCAGCGCGGCCTGCTGTGGCGCAGGTTCGCCAACATGGCGGCTTTCCCGGCGCGGCAGACCGAGATGGTCGCGTAGCGTGGTGCCGGGCAGGCTGCGGTCATAGACGCCGCGCTCTTCGAGCACCGGGATGACGAGTCGGGCGAAGTCGTCGAAACCCTCGGCAATCACGGGAAAGCCCAGGATGAAGCCATCTGCCGCCTGCTGTTCGACGCGGTCGATGATCCGTTCGGCGACGGCCCCGGCGGTGCCGATGAAATCGGTCCGCGGTGTGGTGGCTTCGAGAGCGACCTCGCGCAGGCTCAGGCCCTTCAGGGCCGCATTGCGCTTGATGCGGTCCGTGGTCGAGCGGAAGCTGTTCTTGCCGATCTCGCCCAGCTCGGGGAATGGCTGATCGAGCGGGTAGGTGCTGAAATCGTGATGGTCGAAGAAGCGGCCAAGATAGAGCAGGGCCTCGTCGATCGAGACGAGGTCGCGGATGGCGCGGTATTTCTCCTCGGCTTCCCGCTCGGTCGCTCCCACGATCGGGCCGATGCCCGGGAAGACCTTGATGTCGCTCGCGCTGCGGCCATGGGCGATGGCGCTGTTCTTGATGCTGCGATAGAAGCCCTGGGCCTCCTCGAGTGCGACATTGTTGCTGAAGACGGCATCCGCGTGCTTGCCGGCAAGCCCGATCCCAGCGTCGGAGGCGCCTGCCTGGAAGACGACCGGCTGCCCTTGCGCGGAGCGGGAAATGTTCAGCGGCCCCTCGACCTGGAAGAAGCGGCCCTTGTGCCCCAGCGTGTGGAGCTTGGCCTTGTCGAAGAAGACGCCGTTCTCGCGGTCCCGCGGGAAGGCATCGTCGTCCCAGGAATCCCAAAGGCCCTTGATGACATCGAGATATTCGGTGGCGATCTCATAGCGGAGGGCATGCTCCGGATGCGGCCGGCTATAGTTGCGGCCCGAGCCTTCGAGCGGCGAGGTCACCGCATTCCAGCCGGCGCGCCCGCCCGAGATCAGATCAAGCGAGGCGAACTGGCGCGCGATGGTGAAGGGATCGCTGTAGGAGGTCGAGACGGTGCCGACGAGGCCGAGCTTGCTGGTCGAAGCAGCCAGCGCCGACAGGATCGTCAGCGGCTCGAAGCGGTTCAGGAAATGCGGGATCGACTTGTCGTTGATGTAGAGCCCGTCGGCGACAAAGGCGAAGGCGATGCCGGCACTCTCCGCCTTGCGCGCGGTGCGGACGAAGAAGTCGAAATTGACGCTGGCATCGGTAGGGCTGCTGGGATGGCGCCAGGAGTTCATATGGCTGCCCGGGCCCTGCAGCATGATGCCGAAAGTGATGGGTTTCTTGCTCATGGAACGTGCTCCGGTGGAGAAAGTGGTCAGGCCGCGGCCGTCAGGACTTCGTCGGCGAGCAGCGCGATCGACGCGAGCCGCTGCTGCCGGGCGGCTGCCGGCGTATCGAGGATGAATTCAGCGATGCCGAAGCGCCGGTGCAGCGCATCGAGCTCGCGCCGGACCCGGCCCGGCGTGCCGGCGACGATGCTCGGGCGGCGCAACTCCGTGCGGTAGGAGGTCACGCCCGCTTGCCGGGCGTATTCCGCGGCCTGCGCTTCGCTGCCGACATTGAGAGCCTGACCATCGTCGAGGTAGAGACGCACGATCTGCAGCCCGTCCGCGATCCGTTCGGCTTCCACGTTGCTCTCGGCGGCCAGCGCGGTCACCGCGAGGAGCGGCGTGCCAGGGCCTCCTGCATTGGCGAAGGCCTCGATGCTTGCCTCGATCGCTGCGTGATCGCCATTGAGCTGACCGGCAAAGACGAACTGCCAGCCCTGTTCGGCGGCAAGTCGCGCGCTTTCCGGGCTGCCGCCGAGCAGGAAGCGCTGCGGCACCTCGGGCGGGATTGGCGCTACAAGGGGCCGGTCGAGGGCCTGGCCAGCGTCCGTTCCGTGATCGAGATAGGCGCCGAGTTGGCGCAACTGCGTGCCGAACTCGCGCCGGACGGCGGGATCATGTCCCCATTGCAGCGCGCGCGTCGCCAGTGGCAGTCCGCCCGGCGCCTTGCCGATGYCGAGATCGACCCGGCCCGGTGCGAGTGAGGCGAGGACGTGGAAGTTCTCCGCCACCTTGTAGGGGCTGTAATGCTGGAGAAGGACGCCGCCCGACCCGACCCGAATGCGCGAGGTGCTGGCCAGGATATAGGCCGCCAGCACTTCCGGAGAGGAACTGGCGACGCCCGCCATGCCATGATGCTCGGCGAGCCAGAAACGGTGATAGCCCCAGCACTCCGCATTCTGAGCAAGTGCGACCGAGCGGGCGAGGGCGATGCTGCCGGTCTCGTCGTCGAAGACGGGGCTCTTTTCGAGCAGGCTGAGGCGATAGGTCATTGGAGCGGCCTTCGTGGATGCAGGTCTGCGTGCGGGTTTGGGGCGGGTGGAATCAGAGCGCCCGCAGGCCGAGCGCCGCCGCGGCCTCGTCCGCCATCCAGCCGAGGCGCTCGTAGTCGCCGCGCCAGTAGACGAGGGCCGCTTCGTCGGCGCCGAATCTGACGGCCCGCACGCGGCCGATGACGATGCTGTGGGAATGGCGCTCGATCAGTTCCTCGACTTCGCAGTCGAGGGAGGCGAGCGTGCCCACCAGGAGTGGGGCGCCGGTTGCGGCGGTGGTCCATTCGGCGTGCCGGAAGCGCTCGACGCCCTTCTCGCCGTTCCGTCCGGCGAAGCGATCCGCGATCTGCTTCTGCGCCGCATTCAGGAAGTTGATGCCGAAGGTGCGATACCGCTGCAGGGTCGGATAGCTCGACGATGTGCGGTTGAGTCCGAACATGACGGTCGGAGGCTCGGCCGAGAGCGAGGCGACCGAGGTCGCCGTGAGGCCGGTCCGATCCTCGCCTGCGCCGGTCGTGATGACACTGACCCCGCCAGCGAGGTGGCGGAAAGCGGCACGGAATGCTGCTGCTTCGTCGCGAATCGTGGGCGAAGCTGTTGGCAAGCGCGTGACGATGCTCATGGGGAATCCTTCAAGCCATGCGGGCGGGTTTGGACGCAGCGATCTCGCAACGGCTGTCGATCAAGCCGTGCGTTCGCCGACCGAGCCGGCCAGCGGCCGAGCCGAAAAGAGGGGTGGTGGGACGTTCCGAGCGGGCCAGAACACTGTCTGACCCAAATCCGAGGCGTCGACGGTGTTCGGCATGGCTCCGCCCCGGCCGAGCTGAGCGGCGTTACCCACGCGGGATCAGGAGGAGCGGGGCGCGGTGCCGTTCAGGCCCGGCACGCAGGAGTGTTCAACATCGATGCGCCCGATCAGACGCAGTTTTATGAATATAAAGTGGAATTCTCTTCGATGTTGATTCAGTCATGAACGTGTCTCCAGCAATCGGGAGCCCACGAATGCATTCGTGGTGCTTTTAGCTTTGGTGACGCGGTGCAAGCTGCTCCAGCAAATCCCGCGATCGACACCGTCGATACTATGATCATTCTGCATCAGGTTGCTTCGGTCAATGAAACGTCTTTTCAAAGATCGCTCTCGAACCGGGATAAACGCCTCTGGACGGCGAGGTGCTCGAAAGGCTTTGCCTCATGCGCTGGACGTACGTGACCTGCTGGGCATCCCGCCTTCGTCAGCGCGCAACTCCGACATTGCTGGCGCACCGGCAGCGCGCTGGGCAGAGACGCAAGGTCACCATTCCAGCTTGGCGAACACTCGCAAGATGGCTGCCCTGGCTTTCATCCAACAGTCATCCCGGCGTCATCCAGGCGACCTAGGCAGGCGGCCTCACAGCTGGATTGCCGAGAATGAAACGCCAGAATGTTCTCCTGATCGTCGTCGACCAATGGCGCGCCGATTTCATACCGCATCTGATGCGGGCCGAGGGGCGCGATCCCTTCCTGAAGACGCCGAATCTCGATCGCCTTTGCGCGGAGGGCGTGACCTTCCGCAACCATGTCACGGCCTGCGTGCCTTGCGGTCCGGCCCGGGCCAGCCTGCTCACCGGCCTCTACCTGATGAACCACCGCGCCGTGCAGAACACGGTGCCGCTCGACCAGCGCCATTTCAATCTCGGCAAGGCGCTGCGCGCCATCGGCTATGATCCTGCGCTGATCGGCTACACCACGACGACGCCCGACCCGCGTGCGACCTCGAAGAACGACCCGCGCTTCCTCGTGCTCGGCGACCTGATGGACGGTTTCCGTTCGGTCGGCGCCTTCGAGCCCAATATGGACGGCTATTTCGGCTGGGTGGCGCAGAACGGCTTCGAACTGCCGGAAAAGCGCGAGGATATCTGGCTGCCGGAGGGCGAGGACTCGGTGCCGGGCGCGACCGACAAGCCGTCGCGCATCCCCAAGGAATTCTCCGACTCGACCTTCTTCACCGAACGCGCGCTGACCTATCTGAAGGGGCGCGCCGGCCGGCCGTTCTTCCTGCATCTCGGCTATTATCGTCCGCATCCGCCCTTCGTTGCGCCGGCGCCCTATCACGCGATGTACCGCCCGGAGGATATGCCCGGGTTGGTGCGGGCGGAATCACCGGAAGCCGAGGCGGCTCAGCATCCGCTGACCAAGTTCTACATCGACTCGATCAAGCGCGGCTCCTTCTTCCACGGCGCAGAAGGCTCGGGCGCGACCTTGGACGAGGCTGAAATCCGCCAGATGCGGGCGACCTATTGCGGCCTGATCACCGAGATCGACGACTGCCTCGGCCGGGTTTTCGCCTATCTCGACGAGACCGGGCAGTGGGACGACACGTTGATCGTCTTCACCAGCGATCATGGCGAGCAGCTCGGCGACCACCACCTGCTCGGCAAGATCGGCTTCAACGACGAGAGCTTCCGCATTCCGTTGGTGGTGAAGGACCCGCGCGGAGCGGATGAGCGTCGCGGTGCGATCGACGCCTCCTTCACCGAGAGTGTCGACGTGATGCCGACCATTCTCGACTGGCTCGGCGGCGAGGCGCCGCGCGCCTGCGACGGGCGCTCGGTGATGCCGTTCCTCAGCGAGGGACGGCCGGCGGATTGGCGCAGCGAGCTGCACTACGAATACGATTTCCGCGACGTGCACTACTCCCAGCCGGAGCAGGTGCTGGGCCTCCACATGGATCAGTCCAGCCTCTGCGTGATCCAGGACGAGCACTACAAATACGTCCATTTCGCCGCGCTGCCGCCGCTCTTCTTCGACCTCGCCAAGGATCCGCACCAGTTCGTCAATCTGGCCGAGGACCCGGCCTATGCCGCCCTGGTGCGCGACTATGCCCAGAAGGCGCTGTCCTGGCGGCTGATCCATGCCGACCGGACCCTGACCCATTTCCGCTCCGGCCCGCGCGGGCTCGAGGAGCGCGATCCCAACGCCACCCCCTCAGGAGATGAACAATGGTCGGTTCCTTCACGCGTCGCGGCGCAATAGCGCTCGGCGGCTCGGCCCTCATTCTGCCGCGCTTTGCGATCGCGCAGGCCGATAACCGGCCCTCGATCACCATCGCAGTGCAGAAGATCGCCAATTCCAACACGCTCGACGTGCTGCGCGAGCAGTCCAATGTCGGTGAGCGTGTCTTCTTCTCGTCGATCTGGGAGGGGCTGATCGGCCGCAACTGGCTCGGCAATCTCGAGACGGTTCCCGGTCTTGCCACCGAGTGGAAGCGCATCGACGACAAGACCGTCGAGCTCAAGCTGCGCCGCGGCGTGAAGTTCCATAACGGCGATGAGCTGACGGCGGAGGACGTCGCGTTCTCCTTCAGCAAACAGCGCATGTTCGGCGACACGCAGCCGTCGCAAGGCAAGACGATCTCGGTCGACTTCGTCGTGGGTGGTGGCCGCGCCAACAAGGAACTGCCGGCGGAAGTGCCGGCGGTGGCGCGCCGCTCCTGGCCGGCTCTGCTCGGCATCGAGATCGTCGACAAATACACGGTGCGCTTCGTCAACGGCACGCCCGACGTGACGATGGAGGGCCGCATCTCGCGCTATGGCAGCGAGATCATGAATCGTCGCGCCTTCGAGGAGGCGAAGACCTATAGCGACTGGGCGACCAGGCCGGTCACGACAGGCCCCTACCGGATCGCCGAGTATCGCCCGGACGTCTCGCTGTTGCTCGAGGCCCATGACGAGTACTGGGGTGGCCGCCCGCCGCTGAAGTCGATCCGTTTTGTCGAGGTGCCGGAGACGGCGTCCCGCATCAACGGGCTGCTCTCCGGCCAGTACCAGTTCGCCTGCGATATCCCGCCGGACCAGATCTCGCAGATCGAGAAGAATCCCGCCTTCGAGGTACAGGGCGGGACCATCCTCAATCACCGCCTGACGGTGTTCGACAAGAACCATGCGCAGCTGCAAAATCCGCTGGTTCGCCGCGCCATGACACATTCGATCGACCGGCAGGCGATCGTCGAATCGCTTTGGGCCGGCCGTACCGTCGTGCCGAAGGGGCTGCAATGGCCCTATTATGGCGAGATGTACCACGCCGATTGGGCGGTGCCGGCCTTCGATCTGAAGCTGGCGCGCGAGCTGGTCAAGCAGTCCGGCTACAAGGGCGATCCGATCCCCTATCGGCTGCTCAACAACTACTACACCAACCAGACTGCCACGGCGCAGGTCCTGGTCGAGATGTGGAAAGAGGCGGGGCTCAACGTCGAAATCCAGGTCAAGGAGAACTGGCAGCAGATTCTCGAGCGCACGCCGACCCGGGCGGTACGCGACTGGTCGAATTCGGCGCCCTTCAACGATCCCGTCTCCTCGATCGTCGCCCAGCACGGTCCAAACGGCCAGCAGCAGCAGGCCGGCGAATGGCGCAATGACGAGATGAACACGCTCTCGGTCGAACTCGAAACCTCGACCGACCGCGCCCGCCGCAAGGCTGCGTTCCGGCGCATGCTGGAAATCGCGGAGCGCGAGGACCCGGCCTATACGGTGCTGCACCAGAACGCGACCTTCACGGCCAAGCCCAAGGCACTGGCCTGGAAGGCCTCGCCGGCCTTCGCCATGGATTTCCGCGCCGAGAACTGGGGCGGCCGGAGCTGAACGCAGTCTTATCGCGGCGCGCCCCGAAAGGGCGCGCCGTTTTCTGTTTCCGATGACTTCTGGAGGGTTCCTTGACCCATCTGACACGCCGCCATGCGCTTGGCCTCGGCGCGGCCTCGACCGGTGCCCTGATCCTGCCGCGCTTCGCGATCGCGCAGGCCGATAACCGGCCCTCGATCACCATCGCGGTCCAGAAGATCGCCAATTCCAACACGTTGGAAACGCTGCGCGAGCAGTCCAATGTCGGCACTCGCACCTTCTACAGCTATGCCGAGAGCCTGATCGATACCGCCTGGGCCGGCGACCTGTCGCTCCGGCCGGGCCTCGCCACGGCCTGGCGCCGCATCGACGACCGCACCGTCGAGCTGACGCTACGCCAGGGCGTGACGTTTCATAATGGCGAGACCATGACTGCCGAGGACGTCGCCTTCTCCTTCGGCTCCGAACGGATGTGGGGCGGAGCGGGGCAGGCGGGCTCGGCCGGGCTATTCGGTTCGGTGACTGCCGGCGCCGCCGGCAAGCAGCCGCCCGCCGAGGTGGTGGCGGTGGCGAGGCGAGCCTTCCCGGGCTTCGAGAAAATCGAGATCGTCGATCCGCAGACCGTTCGCTTCGTCAACAAGACACCCGACGTGACGCTCGAAGGCCGTATCTCGCGCAATGTCGGCATCATCGTCTCGCGCAAGGCCTTTGCCGAGGCTGGAAGCTGGCTCGACTGGGCGCGCAAGCCCGTCGGCACAGGGCCCTATGGGATCGCCGAGTTCAAGCCGGACCAGTCGCTGACGCTCGTCGCGCATGACGCCTACTGGGGCGGCCGGCCGCCGCTTAGGCAGATCCGGTTTGTCGAGGTGCCGGAGACGGCGTCCCGCATCAACGGTCTGCGTTCGGGCGAGTATGACTTTGCCTGCGATATCCCGCCTGACCAGATCAGCGAGATCGAGAAGAACCCGCGTCATGAGGTGCTCGGCGGCCTGATCGCCAATCACCGCCTGACGACCTTCGACAAGACGCACCCGCAGCTCGAGAACCCGCTGGTGCGTCGGGCCATGACCCATGCCATCGACCGCCAGACCATCGTCGATGCGCTCTGGGGCGGGCGCACCCGCGTGCCCAAGGGCCTGCAATGGGAGTTCTACGGCGACATGTTCATCGCCGATTGGGCGGTCCCGGCCTTCGATCCCAAACTCGCCCGCGAACTGGTGAAGCAGTCGGGCTACAAGGGCGACACGATTCCTTACCGGCTGCTCAACAATTACTATACCGGCCAGGTTTCAACGGCGCAGGTGCTGATCGAGAGCTGGCGCGAGATCGGCCTGAACGTCGAAATCGAAAGCAAGGAGAACTTCCCGCAGGTTCTGGCAAAGGGGCCGACGCGGGCGGTACGCGACTGGTCGAACAGCGCCGCCTTCAACGATCCTGTCGCCTCGATCACCGCCCAGCACGGCCCGACCGGCCAGCAATGGCAGATTGGCGAATGGCGCAACGACGAGATGGGCAAGCTGTCCGACGAGCTTGAAACTTCGACCGACCGTGCCAGGCGCAAGGCGATGTTCCGCCGCATCCTGGAAATCTGCGAGCGTGAGGACCCCGCCTATACCGTGCTGCACCAGACAGCGAATTTCACGGCGAAGCGCCGGGATATCCAGTGGAAGGCGGCACAGGCCTTCGTCATGGATTTCAGGGCGCGCAATTGGGGCGGGATCCGCTCGTGAGCACGATGTTGGACAGGTTCGGCAGCGTCGCTGACCCGCTGGTCGAGATCAATGGACTGACGGTCGCCTTCGACGGCGTGAAGGTGTTGCACGGCATCGATCTCTCGGTCGCACGCGGCGAGGCGGTCGGCCTGGTCGGCGAGTCCGGCTGCGGCAAATCGGTGACCTGGCTGGCAGCCCTCGGCCTGCTGCCGAAGAAGGCGAGCGTCTCCGGCAATGTCAGGCTGGGCAGCACGGAACTGATCGACGCCGAACCGGACGTGCTGGACACGGTGCGTGGTGGGCGCATTGCCATGATCTTCCAGGATCCGGCGAGCGCGCTCAACCCGGTCCTTCGCCTCGGCAAGCAGGTGGGCGAGGCCCTGGCGCTGCATGGCGGCCTCTCGGGTGCGGCGATCAGGGCGGAGGCGAAACGCCTGTTCGATCTCGTCGGGATTCCAGACGCGGCGCGCCGCCTCGACGCGTTCCCGCATGAGCTCTCGGGTGGCCAGAACCAGCGCGTAATGATCGCCATGGCGCTCGCCGGCAAACCCGACCTGCTCGTGGCCGACGAACCGACCACGGCGCTCGATGCCACCATCCAGGCGCAGATCCTCGAGCTGTTGACCAAGATCCGGCGCGAGACCGACATGGCGCTCGTGCTGATCAGCCATGATCTCGGCGTGATATCGCAGACCTGCGACCGGGTCTGCGTGATGTATGCCGGGCGGATCATCGAGACCGCCGAGGCTCAGTCGCTGTTCGACGAGCCGCTGCATCCCTACACGCAGGGCTTGATCGCGGCGCTGCCGCCGCTGGAAGGCGTGCGCCGCAGGCTCGACCCGATCGAGGGCAATGTGCCCGAGCCTTGGAACCTGCCACCCGGCTGCGCCTTCGCGCCACGTTGCCCACGGCGGGGCGAGGCCTGCGACGCAGGCGTGCCACCGCTGGCCTGGAAGGCGCCGGGACGCTTTGCGGCCTGCATCAAGGCGCTTCAAGCGGAACCTGTCCGTCCGCGGAAGCCGGTCTACGCATGAGCGCTCCCTTGCTTCAGACGAGAAATGTCGCGCGCTGCTACGGCATGCGCGAAGGCCTGCTGGGCCGATCTATCGAGGTGCGCGCCGTCGACGGCGTCTCGCTGACGGTCGAGCGTGGCCGGACGCTTGGCCTCGTCGGTGAATCCGGCTCCGGCAAATCGACCACGGGCCGGCTCGCGCTCGGGCTCGAGAAGCCCGACGCGGGGGATGTTCTGTTCAACGGCGCTCCGATGCCGGCCACGGACACCTTGGCCTGGCGCCAGATGCGCGCGCGCATGCAGATGATCTACCAGGACCCGCTGGGCGCGCTCGACCGGCGTCTCCAGATCGTCGAACAGGTGCGCGAGCCCTTCGACGTGCATGGGCTCGGCGAGCCGAAGGAGCGTGAGGCGCTGGCCTTCGCGTTGCTGCAATCGGTCGGCCTGCGCGCCGACCAGGGCCGGCGCTACCCGCATGAACTCTCCGGAGGGCAGCGCCAGCGCGCTGTCATCGCCCGCGCGCTTGCCACCAAGCCGGACCTCCTGGTCTGCGACGAGCCGGTCTCGGCGCTCGACGTCTCCATCCAGGCCCAGGTGATCAATCTCCTGGTCGATATCCAGCAGGAACTCGGCCTCGGTCTGCTCTTCATCAGTCACGATCTCAAAGTGGTCAGGCAGGTCAGCCATCGCGTCGCGGTGATGTATCTCGGCCGGATCGTCGAAGAGGGCGAGGCCGATCTGCTGCTCTCCAATCCGGCACATCCCTATACCGAGGCCCTGGTCTCGGCCGCGCCGGTGCCCGGCCGCCGCACGCGCCCCCGAATCGTGCTGCAGGGCGACCCGCCGAATCCTGCGGCGCGCCCCTCGGGATGCGCCTTCCACCCACGCTGCCATGCGGCGCGCGAGCGCTGCAAGGTCGAGAGCCCGTTGCTGAAGCCGATGCCGGACGGCCGGCTTGCTGCCTGCCATGTCGCGCATGACCAGGCCAACTTCCTGAAGGCGGCGAGCTGATGCTGCGTTTCTTCTTTCTGCGTCTCGGGCGCGCGGCGCTGACCGTTGCCCTCGTCGTTACTTTCGCCTTTGTCGTGCTCAGGCTTTCGGGCGATCCGGCGCTGATCATCATGAGCGTGGATGCGCMGCCCGAGGCCATTGCCGCCTTCCGCAAGGCCTGGGGCCTCGATGATCCGATCTGGCTGCAGTATCTGCGCTATTTCTCGGCGATCGGGCAGGGTGAGCTTGGCCAATCGATGCGCGATGGCCGGCCGGCTCTCGAACTCGTCGCCGAGCGCATTCCGGCCACGCTGGCGCTGACCCTGCCGGCGCTTGCGCTCAAGCTCGGCATCGGCATCCCCGCCGGCATCTATGCCTCCCTGCATCGCGACAGCCTGATCGACCGCATCGTCATGGTCACGGCGGTCGCGGGCTTCACGGTGCCGAGCTTCGTGCTCGGCCTGGTTCTGGTGCTGATCTTCTCGGTCCAGCTCGGATGGCTGCCCTCCGGCGGCCAGGAGAGCTGGCGCCACGCCATCCTGCCGGTGTTGACGCTCGGCATTGGCGGCGCCGCAGTGCTTGCCCGCTTCACCCGCAGCGCCATGCTCGAGGTGCTCGGCCAGTCCTATATCCGCACGGCCAGCGCCAAGGGCGTGCCGTGGCCTGCCGTAGTGCGCGGCCACGCGCTGCCCAACGCCGCAGTCCCGACCGTCACCATCGTCGGCTTCATGGTCGGCAGCCTGATCGCCGGCGCAGTGGTGGTCGAGAGCGTGTTCTCATGGCCGGGCGTCGGGCGGCTGCTGGTGGTGTCGGTCGCCAACCGCGATCTTGCCATCGTGCAGTGCATCCTCCTGCTGGTCGCGATCACCATGGTCAGCGCCAATCTGATCGTCGATCTGCTCTACGGTGTGCTCGATCCACGCCTGCGCAGCGGCGCCAAGGCGGGAGGGCATTGAGATGGCCGATATCACAGCCACCGGCGCCACCCCTACCTCCGTCGACAAGACTGCCCCGCAACCGAAGAACYGCATCCCGCTGCTGGTCTGGTTCGGGCTGATCTGGATCGGCTTCATCCTGATCGTGGCGCTGACGGCGGACTGGATCACGCCCTATCGTTTCACGGCCTACGATCTGCGCAATCGGCTTTCGCCGCCCGGCCATGTGCTGCACTGGCTCGGCACGGACGAACTCGGCCGCGACGTGCTCTCGCGCCTGATCATTTCGATCCGCATCTCGCTGCTGGTCGCCTTCGGGGCGACCGTGATCTCGGCGGTGTTCGGCACGGTGATGGGCTTTCTCGCCGCGCATTTCCGCGGCTGGGTCGAGCAGTTCGTGCTGATGCTGGCCGATTTCCAGGCGGCGATGCCCTTCCTGATCCTTGCGTTGTCGGTGCTTGCCTTTTTCGGCAATGCGCTGCCGCTCTTCATCGGGCTGATGGGGCTCTACGGCTGGGAGCGCTATGCCCGCATCTCGCGCGGCCTGGCGATCTCGGCAGGGGCGCAGGGCTATGCCGGGGCTGTGCGCCAGATCGGGGCAAGCCCGGCACGCGTCTACCTGCGCCATATCCTGCCGAATATCGCCTCGACGCTGATCGTCTCGATGACGCTGACCTTTCCTGAAGTCATCCTGCTCGAGAGCGGGCTCTCCTTCCTAGGGCTCGGCGTGCAGCCTCCGATGACCAGCCTCGGCAATATGGTCGGCTATGGTCGCGAATATCTGACCCGTGCCCCCTGGATCATGCTCGCGCCAGCCTGCACCATCGTGCTGACGACGCTGGCGGTGAGTCTCGTCGGCGACTGGCTGCGCGACCGGCTCGATCCGACCCTGCGCTGATCCTGGAGAGACAACATGCATCCCAATGGCGTCCGCGGTTTCGGCATCACGGCTCCGCGCCCCAAGAGCGACCTCTCCGATTTCGCGGCGATCCTCGACAAGGTCGAGACGCTCGGGGTCGAGTCCACGGAATTGCCGATCTTCGACATGGACCTGATCATCGGGGGGCGCATCCGCCGTCCGCATCTCGATCTGCTCAAGCGAGCCTGTGCCGGGCGCAAGCTCGCCTATTCCGCGCATGGTCCGCTGGCGATCAATTTCTTCGATGATCCGGCCCGCCTGCCGCGCCATTTCGAGGTGCTGAAAGCCTCGCTGGAGATCGCGGCCGAGGTCGGCGCCGTGCATTACGTCATGCATTCCGGGGTCATGCCGGCCCAGCCCGGCGAGGTGGTCGAGGCTGCCTATGACCGCCAGCGCGAATGGCTGTCGAGGGCCGGGGATGTGGCGCGCGAGCTCGAGCTCCTGCTTTGCGTCGAGACCATGTTCGGTGGCCACCACGGCAGGATGCACGCCTCGATGCCGTCGCGGCTCGCCGAGGAACTCGTCGAGATCGGCCACTCCCATGTCTGGGCGACGCTCGATTTCAGCCATTCCTACCTGCGCACGGGCTATTTCGGCGGCGACTATCTCAGCGAGATCAAGGCGCTTGCCCCTCTCGCCAAGCATCTGCATGTGCACGATTCCTTCGGCCGGGCTGATGCGATCGAGACCTACAGCCTGAGCGAGAAGCTTGCCTTCGGACACGGCGACCTGCATCTGCCGGTCGGCTGGGGCGACATTCCCTGGCAGGAGCTCATGGAGGCCTGTGTCTTCCCGGACGGTGTCCTCTTCAACATCGAGCTCAATCCGCGTTTCTGGTACGCCGCCGATGAGTGCGTGGCTGCAACACGGGCGCTTGCGATGCAGGCGCTGACCAGCGGCCTGAGGAAGAGCGCATGAGCAAACCCGCCAAGGCTGCAGCCGCCCGCGTCGTCATCGGCGTCTTCGATGGCCTGCGCCCGGACTTCATCACGCCCGAGCTGATGCCGAACCTGGCGCGTTTCACAGGGCAGGGCACCTGGTTCCGCGAGGCGCGCAGCGTCTTTCCGTCGATGACGCGCGTGGCCACCACGTCGATCGCAACGGGTGCGCCGCCAAGGGTGCACGGCGTCGTCGGCAACGCCTTCCTGTTCCCTGAGGTGACCCGCGAGCACGCGCTCGACATGAGCCGCGCCGACGATATCGCACTGGCGGAGGCTGCGACCGGTGGAGGCCTGGTCGAGGCCGAGAGCTTCGGCGATGTGCTGGCGAAGGCCGGCAAACGGCTCGCCGTGGTCCATACCGGTTCGGCCGGCTCTGCCTATCTGATCAATCCGCGTGCCAGGGCCAACGGCCACTGGACCTTCTCGATCCTCGGGCGCGAGCACAGCCAGACGCCGGACGCGGTGGACGAAGTCGTCGCGCGCTTCGGGGCGCTGCCGCCGCGCAGCCTGCCCCGCTTCGAGGAAATCGATTACGCGGAACGGGTGCTGCGCGAGCATGTGCTGGCCGAGATGAAGCCCGACGTCGCGCTGATCTGGTTCAATGAGCCCGACACCTCCTTCCATTACCGCTTTCTCGGCTCGCCCGAGACGCTTGCGGTACTCAGACATGTCGATGCCGCCTTCGGCAGGCTGCTTGAATGGATCGAGGGGCAGCCCGATGCCGAGCGCTATGCCGTCGTCGCGGCCTCGGATCACGGCCAGATCTCGACCAAGGGCGAGCTCGCTCTCTCCGAGTTGCTGCGTGGGCAAGGCCATGCCGGTCGCCGTGCCGCCGAGCGCACGCTGGCCGGCGCCTGCTTCTCGATGACGGGCGGCAATATGGGGGAAATCCGCATCCTCGAGGGAGGAGCGGCCCGRCGCGACGCGATTGCCGCCTGGCTCCGGGAGCAGGACTTCCTGGGCATGCTCTTCGCGAAGGCCCGCAACGAGGTCGAGGGCGAGGTCGAGGGAAGTTTTGCGCTCTCGCTGGTCGATCTCGATCACGCGCGCCAGCCCGATCTCATCTATGTCCTGCGCTCCGGCGACGAGCCCGACAGCTATGGCAATCCCGGGCTCGGGCTCCTGACCAAGTTCGATGTGCCGGTTGGCGGCGGCATGCATGGCGGGCTCAACCGGCACGAACTCAACACCGCCCTGGCCGTCCGCGGTGGCGGCTTTGAGTCCGGGACGAAGGATGACCGCGCCTGCGGCATCATCGATATCGGCCCCACCGTGCTCGGCCTGCTCGGCCTTTCACCGGCTCAGACGATGCTGGGCCGGAATCTGGCGCAGCCGGCGACGGAGCAGCGGACCCGTTCGTTCGAGACCGGCACCGGCGGGTTCCGTCAGCGCCTCGAACGCGTCGACCGCGAGGGATCGCGCATCATCCTCTCCGGCGCGCGAGGCTGACCTCGGGGGCGGGAGCACGTTCCGCTCCTGTCCGAAGCGCATCGAAGCGAGGCGCCCGGCCCCTTCGACATGCTTGCCGTCGTGCCGGTCATCCCAGCCACCGGGATGAGCGGGCAGCTAGAGTTCGCGCTCCGTCTCACTCTCCTCCCGCACCGGAGCGACCAGGAGATTGGGGCCGAGGGGGCGCCCGGCTGAGGGATGCTTCGGCCCCTCAGTTCGCATGGCCATAGGCATCGGCGGCGTCGTCCGCGCCAGGATCATCCGCCCCAGCATCATCCACACGCCGCTCATCATGAGCGGAGATCCAGGCGGAGAGCCCGGGCAGGCGCTCGCCGGACGCCGCGAGTTGGCGCAATGTCGCCCGCACGGCGTGACGCGCAAACCGATCCTGTGGGGCGGGAACGGTGGAGGGGGCGGCTCCTGCGGCAATGGCCGCGAGCACGCTCTCCTTCAACCGGACCAGTTCGACATCGCCATAGCGCATCAGCAGGTCCTGGAACTGCTTCTGGGCCGTCGCATAGAACGGTGTCGGCCGGCCCATCGCATCCTTGACCGGATGCGCCGGCACGAGATGAGCACAGGGCACGAGGCCTGCCGGTACGAGCTCGGTGGCGGCATGCGTCCGGCCGGAGCGCATCAGCTTGGGCAGGACATGGGTATGCGGCCCCTCGGGGCTCTTGCCGTCTGCCGGGGGGATTGGCTGGTAGACTTCACAACGGCCGAAACGGGTGATGAAGACGCGATGCGGCCCGGCTGCGACGATGGCGGCCATGGTGGTGTTGCCGGCCTCGAAAAGCGGGCGGCCGCATGCGGCGCGCAAGGCTGCGATCAGCCCCGGGGTGCTGGTTCGGATGCAGATGTCGACCTGCAGGGTATCGAGGCCCATGTCGAAGAGAAGGCCCTCGCGATCCTGCTCGCGCAGCGCGTCGCCGTCGGGGCCGAGCTCGGTCAGAACCGTGCGCCGGCTCATCGCGCAGGCGGTCTCGGGCAGGCAGAGCGCGAGGCGGTGGCTMCAGCCCTGGCCGGTCGCGGATTCCGATGCGAAGGGCGTCACGCCGGTCAGATTGCGAAAGCCAATGCCGCCGCGCGCAGTCGTGGCCGCAAGGAGATGAGTCTTATCAGCCAGCTGAACGGGTTCGTTCGAATCGCGCATGAACTCGGCGATGGCGCCAAAGGTGCCGAGATTCCATTGCGAGGCTGGATCGGCGAGATGAGCGCGCAGGAGCGCACGAATGTCGTCAGGGGCTGTCATGTCACGACTGTTCCGATGTAAGGCGCCGCCAAGGCAGCAGGTAGGGTGCGCCGGCTTCCGAACCGCGGGCCGCGGTAATGCCGAAGACGGCAGCAAGGTTGGCGTCGTTGAGGACGATTCCGGGCGAGCCATCGGCAATGAGCCTGCCGCGATCGAGCAGGATCAGGCGATCGCAGAAACGCGCGGCCAGCGTCAGATCATGCAGGATGACCGCTACCCCGGTGCCGCCGGCAGCCGTCCGGTGCAGAAGCTCCATGACCTCGAGCTGGTGTAGCGGGTCGAGCGCCGCGAGAGGTTCGTCGGCGAGCAGGATCGGCGCCTCGACGGCGAGCGCACGCGCCAGCAGCACGCGCATGCGCTCGCCGCCCGAGAGCGTCTCGACTGTCCTGTCGGCGAACGCCGTGGCGTCGGCCGCTGCGATGGCGCGCGTGATTGCGGCGCGATCGGCCTCGTTCTCGCCGGCAAAGGGCTGGCGATGCGGCAGCCGCCCAAGCCCAACGAGGGCCTCCGCGCGCATCGACCAGTGTACCGCGCCGCCCTGCGCAAGGAAGGCGATGCGCCGCGCCAATTCCTTGCGCCCGAGCGACTTGGCGGTCAGCCCGTCGTAGCGCACCTGGCCGGAATCGGGCGTGACCAGGTCGGAGAGCACGCGCAGCAAGGTCGTCTTGCCAGCACCGTTGGGGCCGATCAGCCCGACCATTTCCCCCGCCGAGAGCGCGACATCGATGTCGCGCAGGATCGGCTTCCCACCGAGCGTGAGCGATAGTCCTGAGGCTTCGATCTTCATCAGACCTCCCGCCGCAGGCGATGGATCAGGTGGAACAGGAATGGCGCGCCGATCAGCGCCGTCACTACACCGAGCTTCAGCTCGGGGCGGATGGGGGCGAGGCGCAGAGCGGTATCGGCTGCGAGCGTCAGGATCGCTCCGCCAAAGCCGCTGACGAGCAGCAGCCGGCCCGGTCGGTTGCCGACCAGCGGGCGCAGCAGATGCGGCACGACGAGGCCGACGAAGCCGATCGCGCCGGTGACCGCCACCGCGCTGCCGACGGCGAGTGCAGCTCCGCCGATTAGTCGGGCGCGCAGCCAGGTCAGGTCGAAGCCGAGACTCTTGGCCGTGTCCTCGCCCAGGGTGAGAGCGTCGAGGGCAGGTGCGGTCGAAAGCAGCAGCAGCCAGCCGAGGAGCATTGGCGGCAGCACGAGCCAGACATGGAGCAGGCTGCGATCCGCGAGCGAGCCCATCAGCCAGAATACGATTTCCAGCGCGGCGTAGGGATTTGGCGCGAGGTTGAGCGCAAGCGCGGTCATCGCACCGGCGAAGCTGTTGATCGCAACGCCCGCGAGGATCAACGTCATCGTTCCGGCGCCGCGCCCCAGGAAGGCATAGAGCAGAAGCGTCGCCATTGCGGCGCCGGCCATGCCGCCCAAGGGGAGGGCGAGCGCCATCGTCGCCGACAAGCCGCTGTAGAAGACCACGACCGCGCCGAAGGCGGCGGCGCTTGAAATTCCGAGGATTCCGGGTTCGGCAAGCGGATTGCGCAGCAGGCCCTGCATGGCGGCGCCGGCAAGCCCGAGACTGAAACCGACGAGCGCGCCCAGCAGCGCGCGCGGCAAGCGCAGCTCGACAAGGACGAGCGCCGGCAGGGTCTTCCGTCCGGCGAGGGCGTCGGCGAGGGCCGCCTTGATGTCGAGTGGGGCATAACCCACCGCCATGGAAACGAGCATCATGGCCAGCATCAACAGGGCCAGCATGACAATGAGCCGCCCCAGCTTCGGCGTCGTCGCTCGTACCGTTTCCTGAACCCCCAATGTCATGAGCGCGATCCTTGCGTACGGGAGGCGGCAAGCAGCTCGATCGCATCGAGCACGGCCGGTCCGGCGCAGGTCCAGAGTTTCGAGGGGAGGGCGACGAGCCTGACCCGCTCGCCGAGCTTCGTCAGGAGCGGATGATGAAGGATCTCATGGGCGAGCGAGGGCGGCCCGCCCGGCGTGGTGTTGAGGATCAGCATGTCGGCCTGTCCGAGCGCGACGGTCTCCAGCGCGATCTGGCCGTAATTGTCGATGCCGAGTTCGGCGGCGAGATTGGTCAGGCCGGCGCGGGTCAGGATCTCGTCCACCAGCGAGCCGCGCCCGACCGTGAACCCGTTCGGCCGCAGGACCAGCGCCCTGGGATGGCCCGTGCTTTGGTTGGCGGCGAGCGTGTCGAGGCGCCGGTCGATCGCTGCGATCAGGGCCGCGCCGCGTTCTGGCTCGCCGAGCAGGGCCGCCATCTCGGCGATCTGGGCACGCATTTCAGCGAGATTGCGCGGCACCCCGAATTCGCGGACGGGAACACCGGCCTTCTTCAGCAGCGCGACCGTGCTGCGCGTCGTGTAGGCGCCAGCGATGATCAGATCGGGCTTGTAGCTCAGCACCTCCTCCACCAGACCGTGATTGGCCGGGATGGTCTTGGCAATCTCGGCCATGTTGGCGTTGCGCGGGTCCTGCGAGAGCCAGGTGACCGAGGCGATGCGCTCGCGCTGGGCGAGCCGCAGCACCAGTTCGTCCGTGCACATGTTGAGCGAGACGATGCGGGATGGCTTGGCCGGCGTTTCGGCGGCCGTCAGGCCGCCGAAACCGAGCAAGAGGCCAAGCGCCAGAACGGCGCCGCGAGTCATCGCGCGGGCCGCCCAAGGCTTCACAGCGTTACCTTCAGGCCGCCATAGGCGCTCAGACCCGGCACCAGGAAGCCGACGGGGTTCTCGTAGCGCTTGTCCAGCAGGTTATCGATGCGGCCGAAGACACTGAGCCTGTCCGTCGCCTTGTACTCGGCGGCGAGATTGACGATGGCCGCACCCGGCGCCCGCATGCGCGAGATCGAGAAGTCACGGTTTCCGTCGACGCGCTCACCCACATAGATCAGCGTCGCCGAAAGGGTGAGCTTGTCAACCGGGGTCCAGCTCGCCGTCACGCTGGCCTTGTGACGGGGACGGCGCAGCAGTTCCTGCCGGGCGATGTCGTCCTTGGCGATGGTGAAGGTGTAGTCGGCCCGCACCTTGAACTGCGGCGAGATTTCGAGCGCGGTAAAGGCCTCCACCCCCTTGGTCGTGGCCTTGCCGATATTGGCATAGGAGTTCCGCGCCACGTTGGTGACGATCAGGTTCTCGATGTCGTTGTGGAAATAGGTGGCGCCGAACCGGACCTTGTCATCGAGGAGAGGCTGCTCGAAGCCAAGATCCCAGCCGCGGCTTTCTTCCGGCTTCAGGTTGGGATTGCCGAAGAAGTTGAAGGCCGGGCGAGAATCGCTGAAACGCTCGCTCAGGGTCGGGGCCTTGAACCCCGTGCCATAGCTCCCCTTCAGCTTGGTTTCGATTTCCGGCACGATATAGGCTGGCGCGAAGCGGTAGGTCGTGTGGCCGCCAAAGGTCTCGTCATCGTCGTAGCGGATGTTCGAGACCATGAAGAGCCGGTCGCCGAAATTCGACTGGAGTTCGGCAAAGGCGCCCGTATTGCCGTTGGATGCCGTGAGCGCGCGGGTTTCCAGCCGTTCGCGCTCGTATTGCAGACCCATCACCAGGGTCTGCCCCTTCATCAACTCAAGGTCGCCGCGCCAGTCGACCTTGGTGCGCTCGCCGAGATTCTCCGTCGGCAGGCCGAGGATACCAATCGCATTCGGCGTGCGGCCGGTGCGGTCCTGATTGCTGTAGGACAGGCCGAAGCGATTGACGAAGCGCCCACCAAGCGGATCCCAGACGACCTCTCCGCGGGTGAAGGCCTGCTTGTAGTCCTGGCTGCTGCGGAAGCTGCTGGGCGTGCTCGGAAAGCCGGAATCGCCGGTGAAGAGCAGGTAGCCGTCAGTGTAGCGGCCGACCCAGTTCAGCGACAGCGTATCGGACAGCGCGACGCCGAACCGGGCCGAATAGGTCCAATTGTCGTAGGAATTCGGGTTGACGCGGCGCCCCGACGGCACGAGCCCGGGAGGCGTCACCGGGGTCGAATCCGATTTGAAATGGGCGATGCTGAGGGCGTAGTTGAAGCGGTCATCGCCGCCGCTGAGGCCGACCGACTGGTTGAAGGTGCCGTATGAGCCGGCCTCGGCTCGGGCCGTGAGCTTCGGCGGACCCTCGCCACGCTTGGTGGTGATCGAGATGACGCCGCCCAGCGCGTTGGCGCCGTAGAGGCCGCTTTGCGGTCCGCGCAGCACTTCGATGCGCTCGATGTCGTCGGTCAGCATCGAGCCGAAATCGAAGGAGCGGTTCGGGGTCGACGGGTCGTTGGCCTCGATGCCGTCGATCAATACCTTGACGTGGTTGGAGTTGGTGCCGCGGATGAAGACCGAGGTCAGCCCGCCCGGCCCGCCGGTCTGCACGATATTGAGGCCGGGAACGGCGGCGAGCGCCTGCGGCAGGGTCCGGCGCTGCTCGCGCTCGATATCGCCCGCGGTGATGACGGTCACGGAATTGGCGATCTCGCGCGCTGGCGTGGGTCGCGTCGTCGCGCTGACGACGATTTCGTCGAGGGCAATCGATTCGGTGGCTGACTGGGCGGAGGCCTGGCTGGGGGGGAGGGAGCCGGCGGAGACAAGGAGCGGCAGGGTGATGAGCAGCCGGCTGCGCCGGGCAACCTTGGGAGGACGGATCACGATGGAACCTCGGGCGTTGACGTCTGTGGCACGTCACCGCGAACGCGAGGCCCCGTCCGCTGCCCTTAGCCAGCGTGCAGTTCAACAAGCGATCGAAACACCCCGTCCGAACGTGTTCGCGTGTGACCACGGCTGACGGCAGGTCTCCTGGCTCGCGGGTCGGTGCCTTGTCGCCGCCTTCCCAGGTCCGAGGGCCCCAGTGGCGTGTGGCGAAAGGCTCGCCGCTTACAGTTGCGGGGGCAGCCACGGCATTGAATGGCGAACCATCCGCACCGCATTCCCTTTTGATCCCCTAAGGGAACCGTCGCTGGCGAGGTAAGGCCGGAACGGCCGCTGCGTCAATGATCGTTGGTGCGGGTGTCCCCAGGCGAACGCAGGTCGTCATCCCTCAAAATGCGCCAGCTCGGTCCCTCGAGATCGCTGAACTGGCCGGTGCGCATGCACCAGAAGAAGGCCGCCAACCCCAGCAGTCCGAGACCGAGCGCCAGGGGGAACAGGATCACCAGGATATTCATGACGCCACTCCCGTATTCTGCCGCGACAGGCCGCGTCCCGCGCGCAGCGCGTTGAGCGTGACCACCAGTGACGATCCCGACATCGCGACGGCTGCGACGAGCGGCGTCGCGAAGCCCGCGACGGCAATCGGCACCGCGACGGCATTGTACAGCACCGCAAACCAGAGGTTTTCCAGCATGAGGTTGCGCGCCCTGCGGGCGATGCGCAGGCTGTCGGCGACCGGCATCAAGCTGTCGCCGATGAAGACAATGTCGGCCGAGGCCTGCGCCAGGTCGGTCGCGCTGATCGGCGAGATCGAAACATGGGCCTTGGCAAGGGCCGGAGCGTCGTTGAGCCCGTCGCCGATCATCAGCACCTTGCGCCCCTTGGCGCTGAGCCGGTCGAGCGCCTTGAGCTTCTCGTCGGGACGCAGGCCGGCTTCGGCCTCCGTGATACCGAGGGCCGAGGCGACCGGCGCGACAGCTTCGCTTCGGTCGCCGGAGAGAATGCGGATCTCGAGGCCGAGACCGCGTAGCGCGGCGATACAGTCGCGCGTCTCCGGCCGGATCTTCTGATCGACCGCGAAGATGGCGCATTCAGTGCCATGGCGCCAGGCGATCAGGGAGGCTGAGGGATGGCGCGCGGCGACGATGGCGGCTTCCGCCCCGGCCTCGCAATAAGCGACGCTGCCGAGACGGGTCTCGATCCCATCCACAATCGCGCTCAGGCCTGCGCCGTGATTTTCGCTGACATCGCTCGCAGGAGCAGGATGGCCGGCGGCACGGGCGATGGCGCGGGCGAGAGGGTGGCGGCTCGCGGCTGCCAGCCTGCCCGCCGCCTGCAAGGTTGCGGTATCGATCTCAGCGCCATTGACCAGATCGGGGTCCGGCAGGGTGAGGGTGCCGGTCTTGTCGAAGACAGCGACATCGGCTTCGGCCAGGCGCTCCAGCGCATCGCCCTGTTTCAGCATGACCTTGCGCTTGAACAGGGCAGACGCAGCAACGACCTGCACGGCCGGAATCGCCAGCCCCAGCGCGCAGGGGCAGGTGATGATCAGGACGGTGATGGCGATGATCAGTGCTTCGGGCCAGGGCAGGCCGAAGGCCATCCAGCCCAGCAGGGTCGCGAGCGCCGTGGCGTGGACGAGAGGGGCGTAGACCCTTGCCGCCCGATCGGAAAGCTTGACATAGCGGGAGCGGCTTTCGACCGCGCGCGCCATCAGGGCATCGATCTCGTCGAGCAGGGTGCCGCTGGCTGCGGCTTCGACCTTGACGGTCAGGGCCCCGGAGAGGTTCACGGTGCCGGCATAGACCTGCGCGCCGGCCATGACGGCATGCGGCAGGGTTTCACCGGTGACGAGGCTCTGGTCGATTTCGGAGGAGCCGGTCTCGATGATGCCATCGACACTGACGCGCTCGCCCGGCTGGATCAGGACGCGGTCGCCGGGCACGATGGCCGCGATCGGCGTCACCATCGCCTCGCCATTCGGCATCAGCCGGGTCGCGGTTTCGGCCTTCAACGCGGCAAGATTGCCAGCGAGGTCGCGCGTGCGGCGGCGCATCAGCTGGTCGAGATAGCGCCCGATCAGCAGGAAGAAGATCAGCATCACCGCGCCGTCGAAATAGGCATGCTCGGCGTGATTCCAGGTCACCACCACCGACATGCCGAGCGCGAGCACGATGCCGAGCGTGATCGGCACGTCCATGTTGACGGCGCGGGCGCGCAGAGCCCGGAGCGCACTCTCGAAGAAGGGGCGGCCGGCATAGGCGGCGGTTGGCAGGGCAATCAGCGCCGAGAGCCAGTGAAAGAAGTCGCGCGTGACCGGATTGATGTCGCTGCTATTGCCCGACCAGACCGAGACGGAGAGCAGCATGATGTTCATCGAGGCGAAGCCGGCGACGCCGAGATAGCGCAGCAGCCGCCTTTCCTCGCTTGTGTCGTCCTCACGGCCGGAGGCGGGCAGGAAAGGGTAGGCCTTGAAGCCGAGCCGGGAGAGGCGCTCGATCACGGCCTCTGGGCGCAGTACGCCTTCCGTCCATTCCACCGTGACGCGCTTCAGCGCGAGATTGACCCGGGCGCTGAGGATACCGGTCTCATGGGCAAGGCCGTTCTCGATCGCGTGCATGCAGCCGGCGCAGCGGATGTTCTCCACCGCGAGTTCCATGCCCGCGACGCCGCTTTCGCGATGGCGGATGAAGACGGAGAGATCCTGCTGCGCGGCCATGAGCCTCACTCCTTCAGCATCATGCGGCTGCGGGAGGAGAAGGCCGGGTCCCGATCGCGCTTTGCCTCGACCACCAGGGTCCAGGCGCCGGCATGCAGCCCCGGCACCGTCGCGGAATAGTGGCCCGGGGCAGTTTCGGTCAGCGTCACCTCGCGGTCCTGCTGCCGCGTCGCCGGGTGCTGGAGCTTCGCCTCGACTGCGAGCCCTGTGACAGCTGCGCCCGCCTTGTCCTTCAGCAAGAGCGAAACGACCGCGTCGGCGCCGGCACGCACGACCTCGCTCTGGGCCAGCCAGCCGCGTGCGGCCTGGGCCTGCATGCGCGCGATCTCGCCGTTGAAGCGCTGGCTGGTCTCGTAGGCGCTCTTCACATCGGCGCCGGGCATCGTCCGGATGGCCGAGACCATCATCACGCCATTGACGCCCGCGACCACGATGAAGAAGCCGATCATGCCGAAGAGCACGGCACGCCCGCTGAGCTCGAAGGGCCGGCGCCGAGTTGGCGCCGGTGGGGCTGGAAAATCGATCGGCATGATGAAGCCTCCGCAACAGGTCATGATGCGTTCTCTAGGGAGCGATGAAATGATCCCCGGCGGTCACGACCTCTCCGGCGAACAGGTCGGATGCGGTGAAGGTGATCGTCTGGGATTTGTCGAGAGGAATGCCGGCCGGCACTGTCACCAGCGCGCGGATCTCGCGCGAGGAATCGGGGTCGACCGTGATGATCGGGCGAAGATCGGCCGTCGCCTGGGTTCCGACGGTCTCGACCCGGATACCGGGCAGGCCGGAGACGGTGAGCGCGAAGGGACGGGAATCCGGGCGTTTGTTCAGCAGGCGGATGGTGTAGGCGTTGCGGATCGAGCCGTCGCTGAGCGTCACGAAGAGCGGGGTGCGCTCGTGCAGCACGGAGATTCCCGCCGTGCTGCGGGTTGCGAGCTGGTAGATCATGGCTCCGCCGACGAGCCCGATCAGCGCGGTGTAGATCAGGGTGCGGGCGCGGATCAGGCGATAGACCGGCTTCTGGCCAGCGATACGCCGCTTGACGTTGTCGTCGGTGTCATAGGCGATCAACCCGGCCGGGCGGTTGATCTTGAGCATGACCGTATCGCAGGCATCGATGCACAGGCCGCACTGGATGCAGTCCATCTGCGAGCCATCGCGGATGTCGATACCCGTCGGGCAGACCGCGACGCACTGGTAGCAGTCGATGCAATCGCCAGCCGGCTCGTTGGCGGCACGCAGGCGCGTGGCCTGCTTGACCGAGACGCGCGGATCGCCGCGATCGTAGCGATAGGTGACGTTGAGGGCGTCGTCGTCGGTCAGCGCTGCCTGGATGCGCGGCCAGGGACACATGAAGGTGCAGACCTGCTCGCGCATGATCCCGGCGAGCGCATAGGTGGTGAAGGTCAGGATGCCGATCCAGACATAGGCCGAGAGCGGAGCCGTGAAGGTCGCGAGTTCCCGCACCAGGGTTGGCGCATCCGCGAAATAGAGCACCCAGGCGCCGCCGGTCCACCAGGCGATCACGAGCCAGACCAGGTGCTTGCCGGTTTTCCGGGCGAGTTTGTCGGCGGTCCAGGGCCCCTCGTCGCGCTTCATCCGCTCGCGCCGGTCGCCCTCGAAGGCGCGCTCGACGGCGAGGAAGAGGTCGGTCCAGACGGTCTGCGGGCAGAGATAGCCGCACCAGACCCGGCCAGCGACGGCATTCATCAGGAACAGCATGAAGGCGGCCAGGATCAGCAGGCCGGTGAAGTAGTAGACCTCCTGCGGCCAGATCTCGATGAAGAAGAAATAGAAGCGGTTATTGGCGATGTCGGCGAGCACTGCCTGGTTCGGCAGGTTGGGGCCGCGGTCCCAACGCAGGAAGGGCAGGAGATAGTAGATGCCGAGGCAGAGGACGAGGATGAGCCACTTGGCGCGCCGGAACGGGCCCGACACGCTCTGTKGGTAAACTTTCTTCGACGGCGCGAAGAGCGGAGCGTCTTCGCTTTCCGCGAGTGCCATGTCATTGGCCTCCGCCGAGCGAGTGGACATAGACGGTCAGCGCCTTGATCGTGGTCGGGTCGAGACGCTGGCCCCAGGCGGGCATGACGCCGTTGCGGCTGTTGGTGATGGTCTCGGTCAGGGACGCGAGATCCATGCCGTAGAGCGAGATGGCGTCGGTCAGGTTCGGCGCGCCGAGCTCTTGATTGCCCTTGCCGGCAGGCCCATGGCAGGCCGCGCAATTATCGGCGAAGAGCTTGCGGCCGAGTGCGAGGTCAGCCTTGGGGGCAGTCGACAGTCCGGCCAGTTCGCGCACATGGTTGGCGACCGCGCTGATCTCGTCCCTCTTCAGCATGCCGTCGCGCCCGAAGGCCGGCATCTGGCTGACGCGGGTGTCGTTGTTGCCGGCGACGCGGATGCCGTGCTGCAGCGTGGTCTGGATCGCGGCAAGCGAGCCGCCCCAGAGCCACTCGTCGTCATTCAGGTTGGGATAGCCCTTGGCGCCGCTGCCGCCGACGCCGTGGCAGGCGGCGCAATTGTCGCCGAAGGCGGCCTTGCCCTGTGCCATGGCGACGCGAAACAGGGCGGGGTCGGCCTTGATCTGCTCGAGCGAGGCGTCGGCGAGGCCGCTGGCCAGCGCGGCGCGATCCTTGCGCATGACCGCGAGATCGTCCTCGATCTCCTGTCGCGAGGCGTAGCCGATGACGCCCCTGGTCGCGTCGGTCAGCAGCGGCCAGGCCGGGTAGATGACCCAGTAGCCGACCGACCAGATGATCGTGGCGTAGAAGATGCCGAGCCACCAGCGTGGCAGCGGGGTGTTGAGCTCGCGGATGCCGTCCCACTCGTGACCGGTGGTCGACTGGCCGGTGGCGGCATCGAATTCCGAGGCAGGGTCGTGATGCTTGTTCATGGCTCAGTCCTCCCGCAGGGGAGTGCGGGCGGCCTCGTCGAAGCGCGCGCGGTTGCTCGGCCAGAGCGCGTAGAGGCAAATGGCCAGAAAGGTGCCGACGAAGTAGAGTAGGCCGGCGGATTGGGCGAAGCCCGCGAGCCAATGGTAGGTCGAATCCATGGTGCCCTCGCTCAACGGATGTTGGCCTTGGTGTCGTAGAGCTTGAAGTCGACGAGCGTGCCGAGGACCTGCAGGTAGGCAATCAGCGCATCGGCTTCGGTGACCCGCTTGGGATCGCCGTCGAAATCGCGAATCTGGACCTTGGGGTAGCGCGCTTCGAGTTCGGCCGCCTTGGGGTGGTCGGGCGTGGCCTGGGCCTCGAGGTCGCTCGCGGCTTGCGCGATCATCTCGTCGGTATAGGGCACGCCGCCGCCGCGATTGGCGCGCAGGTGATCGGCGATGTCACCGAAACGAAGCTCGGTTTTCGCCAGGAAGGGGTAGCCCGGCATGATCGACTGCGGCACCAGCGCGCGCGGCTGGTTGAGGTGGCCGAGATGCCATTCGTCGGAATACTTGCCGCCGACGCGGGCGAGATCCGGACCGGTCCGCTTCGAGCCCCACTGGAAGGGCTTGTCGTACATGCTCTCGGCTGCCAGCGAGTAGGGTCCATAGCGCTCGATCTCGTCGCGCAGCGGCCGGATCATCTGGCTATGGCAGTTGTAGCAGCCCTCGCGGACATAGATGTCGCGGCCGGCGAGCTCCAGCGGCGTATAGGGCCGCATGCCTTCGACCTTCTCGATCGTGTTGCGGAGGTAGAAGAGCGGCGCGATCTCGACGAGACCGCCGACCGAGATGACCAGCAGCACGCCGATCACCAGGATGATCGAGTTGGTCTCGAAGATCTTGTGCTTGAGCCAGAGCGACTTGCGCGGAGCCGGGTTTTCAATGCTCGACATCTGAGCGTTCCTTACTGCGCGGGGACGAGCTGCGGCTGCAGTGCATGGTCATCGCTCGGGGCGTCGACCGTGCCGTGCCTGACCGTCATCCAGAGATTGAAGGCCATGATCAGCGCCCCGGTCAGGAAGAGCCCGCCACCGAGCGCCCTGATGACGTAGTAGGGCTTCATCGCAGCCACGGTTTCGATGAAGGAGTATTCGAGGAAGCCGAGCGAGGTGTAGGCGCGCCACATCAGGCCCTGCATGATCCCGGAGACCCACATCGCCGAGATGTAGAAGACGATCCCTAGCGTCGAGATCCAGAAGTGCCAGTTGACGAGCTTCAGCGAATACAGCTCACGCCGGTTCCAGAGCCACGGCACGAGGCAGTAGATCGCGCCGAAGGAAATATAGGCGACCCAGCCAAGCGCGCCGGAGTGGACATGCCCGATCGTCCAGTCGGTGTAGTGCGAGAGCGAGTTCACTGCCTTGATCGACATCAGCGGACCTTCGAAGGTCGACATGCCGTAGAAGGCGAGCGAGACCACCATCATGCGCAGCACGGGGTCGGTGCGCAGCTTGTCCCAGGCGCCTGACAGCGTCATCAGCCCGTTGATCATGCCGCCCCAGGAGGGCATCCAGAGCATGATCGAGAAGGTCATGCCGAGGGTCTGCGCCCAGTCGGGCAGGGCGGTGTAGTGCAGGTGGTGCGGCCCGGCCCAGATGTAGAGGAAGATCAGCGCCCAGAAATGGATGATCGAGAGACGGTAGCTGTAGACCGGGCGACCGGCACGCTTCGGCACGAAATAGTACATGATCGCGAGGAAGCCGGCGGTGAGGAAGAAGCCGACCGCGTTATGGCCGTACCACCACTGGAACATCGCATCCTGGACGCCGGACCAGACGACATAGGATTTCGGTGAGAGGATCGAGACCGGCAGCGCCAGATTATTGCCGATATGCAGGACGGCGATGGTCAGGATGAAGCCAAGATAGAACCAGTTCGCCACGTAGATGTGCGGCTCTTTGCGTTTGGCCAAGGTCGCGAGGAATACCAGCAGATAGACCACCCAGACGATGGTCAGCCAGAGATCGGCATACCATTCGGGCTCGGCGTATTCCTTGCCCTGAGTGATGCCGAGCAGATAGCCGGTGCCGGCGAGCACAATGAAGAAGTTGTAGCCGAGGACGACGAACCACGGCGCGATGTCACCGGCCAGACGCGCACGCGAGGTGCGCTGCACGACATAGAAGGACGTGCCGATCAGCACATTGCCGCCGAAGGCGAAGATCACCGCCGAGGTGTGAAGCGGGCGCATCCGGCCGAAATTCGTCCATGGCAGGTCGAAATTCAGGTCGGGGAAGGCGAGCTGAAGCGCGATGATCAGGCCGACTGTGAACCCGGCGATGCCCCAGACCATCGCGGCCACGGTCGCGAACTTGACCGGGTCCATATTGTAGTTCGGCTTGCCGTCGATCTCCTGTGGCGCGGGGCTCGGCGCCGGACTGAAGCAGCGATTGCCGATCAGGAACACCGCGACGAGCGAGGCGACCGCCGCAAGGCTGATATGGAAGGCATAGGCCGGATCGGGCGTCAGGGCGGCGATGATGAGCAGCGGCAACACGCAGCCCGCCGCCAATACGAGGCCTCCCATTTCTCCCGTCGTCGCGCGCCTGATCGGATACCCTGTCGCCGCCATGGCCAGCCCTCGTTTGCTGCAGCGCATCAATGCTGCCAATCGAGAGCGTTAGCGAAGCGGAGCGGGACGGGCCTTGATGCAGATCAACGCAACCTGAGGAGGGTTCCTTTGTTGCGCTGCGGAATCAGCAAGGGCGCCGTCCAACCGGCGCCCTTCAAGCTGCGGGAACTGCGATCAGGCCGCTGCGACCAGTTCCATATGGTCGGTGTTGAGCAGGCGCACGCCATCCGGCACGATCAGGATCGTCTTGTCCTTGGCGAGCTTGGTGAAGGTGCGGCTCACCGTTTCGATCGTCAGGCCGAGGAAATCAGCGATGTCCTGGCGGCTCATCGGCAGCGGCACGGTCACGGACGGCTTGCCGAGCTTGGCCCAGCGGTCGCGCATGGTGAGCAGGAAGCAGATCACCCGCTCTTCTGCGCTGCGGCGGCCGAGCAGCATCATCTGCTCCTGGGCCAGCGTGAGTTCATGGGTGGCGAACTCATGCAGGCGACGCAGCAGATGCGGCTTGGCATTGACCAGCGAGGCATAGGCCGAACGCGAGAAGGCGCAGGCCGAGACCGAGTCGACCGCATCGGCGGAAAAGCCGAAGGCATCGCGCATCGCCAATCCAAGGAAATCGCCCGGCAGCGCAAAGCCGATGATCTGTCGGCGTCCGTCCGGCAGCAGCTTGTAGAGCCGCACCATGCCTTCGACGATGTTGTAGACCGAATGCGCGGGATGGTCCTGAACGAAGACCGTTTCCTTGGCATCGAACGAGGTGTGATGGGAGAGAGCGTTGAGCTCTTCGAGCTCCTCGACGGATAGCGACGCGCACACGCTCGCGAGGCGGACCTTGCAGGCAAGGCATCCGCTGTCCCGTCTTGAATCGTTGCCGCAAGCGGCCTGCTGGCAGTCCACGCGTTCGTACCTCCGTGAACAAGGGAGCATCACACCTTGTTCCCAGTCATTCAAACCCTAGCCGGGACGGCGAGGGCGCTCCTTGATCTGCATCAATGCAGACGATTGGGTGTTCAACTCTGCTGACATATCTCCGCTCAGCAGTTCGGCAATCGTAATGGAAGATATTTTCGAGGCGGTACGCGTCACATCGCAGCAGGCACAGGCAGCCTATGCATTGATGGCGATGGCGAACCCGGGCCTCAGTATCAGTGACTGGGCGGCTTACTTACGCCGCTACGAGAAGGAGACAGGCCAGGAGCGCGGCCTGATTGCTCTGTATGACCGGCGTCGCTGCATCCACGGGATCTTCGCTTATGAGATCGCCCAGCCGCTTTCCCGGGAGGCGACGCTCAATGTCTCCGAATTGGCCTCGGTGCGCCTGCCCGGGACCGTCCTGATCGATGCCCTGATGCGTTTCGCCAATACTCTCGCCGGAGAGCTCAATCTTCCGGCCATCGCGCTCGAACTCGAGCCCTCTGCCGTCTGGGCGCAGGACCAGGTGGCCATGGAGCAGCGGGGCTTTGCGCTCGAACGGGTCAGGATGCGGGGACGGACCTGGTAACAGCTCACGAAATCGTCGCAGTGACACCAGGGGAATCTGGGTAGGGTCGCGCAGTGCCGCGGGAATCCGTTCACCGGGCGCCTGATTCGAGCCTATGGAGCCCCGGATGTCCGATCTTTCTGCCTTCCCGATAACCCAGCGCTGGCCGGCCCAGCATCCCGACCGCATCCAGCTCTATTCGTTGCCGACGCCGAATGGCGTGAAGGTCTCGATCATGCTGGAGGAGACCGGGCTGCCCTATGAGCCGCATACGATCAATATCGGGCAGAACGAGACCTGGACTGCGGAATTCCTGTCCCTCAATCCGAATGGCAAGATCCCTGCGATCATCGATCCCAATGGCCCGGGCGGCAAGCCGATCGGCCTGTTCGAGTCAGGGGCGATCCTGATCTATCTCGCGGAGAAGGCAGGCAAGTTCCTGCCGTCCGATCTGGCGGAGCGCTACGAGACCATCCAGTGGGTGTTCTTCCAGATGGCTGCTGTCGGGCCGATGTTCGGTCAACTCGGATTCTTCCATAAGTTCGCCGGGCGCGAATACGAGGACAAGCGTCCGCGTGACCGCTACGCGGCCGAGAGCAAGCGTTTGCTCGGCGTGCTCGAGACGCGTCTCGCCGGTCGCGACTGGATCATGGGCGATGCCTACACCATCGCCGACATCTCCCTGCTCGGGTGGGTCCGCAACCTCGTTGGATTCTATGGTGCGGGCGAACTCGTCGACTATTCCAGCCTGAAGCATGTGCCGGCCTGGCTGGAGCGTGGGCTCGCACGCCCTGCCGTTCAGCGCGGACTCGAGATTCCGAAACGGCCCTGAGGGCTTCGATGCAGCCGCAATCGCTGTGGCTGCATCCTGCTCTGATTCGTCAGATTTTCCTGAATCTTACGCCGGCTCCCTCAGGTCGGCTTGGAGCACTCGCCTGGTGATGTGGAGATGGGCGCGGACCAGGAATCGCTCAGCCAWGACGGAGAGCGCCAGCGGAGACACCACGGGCGCGCTCTCGATTATTGTCGACAGTATTTCATTATTTGGCGGATGAAGCTTGCCTTTAAGTCGGTCGCATGAAACATATGTCGACAATAATTCTCCGGCGGCGCTAGACGACCAGCCGGATCGGCGTGAGGAAATGCCCGTCCATGGCTCAATTCAACAACAATGAACGCCCTGCTCCGGATGGCGTGCTCGTCGATATCGCCGATTACGTCCTGAACTATCGTGTCGACAGTTCGCTGGCATACGAGACCGCCCGCAACTGCTTGCTCGACACGCTCGGCTGCGGGCTCGAGGCTTTGGAATACCCTGCCTGCACCAAGCTGCTCGGCCCGGTCGTRCCGGGGACCGTGGTCCCGAACGGCGCGCGCGTGCCCGGCACGCGCTATCAGCTCGATCCGGTCCAGGCCGCGTTCAATATCGGCACGATGATCCGCTGGCTCGATTTCAACGATTGCTGGCTCGCGGCGGAATGGGGCCATCCGTCCGATAATCTCGGCGGCATCCTGGCTGTGGCCGACTGGCTGTCACGGACCGCGGTTGCCTCCGGACGGCCGCCGCTGACCATGCGCGACGTGCTGACCGCGATGATCAAGGCCCATGAGATCCAGGGCTGTCTCGCGCTGGAAAATGCGTTCAACAAGGTGGGGATCGACCATGTCGTCCTGGTCAAGGTCGCCTCGACGGCAGTGGTCGCAGGGCTGCTCGGCCTGAACCGCGACGAGATCGTMAATGCGCTGTCACTTGCCTTCGTCGATGGGCAGGCCCTGCGAACTTATCGCCACGCACCGAATGCCGGCTCGCGCAAGAGCTGGGCGGCCGGTGATGCGACGAGCCGGGCAGTGAGGCTCGCCCTGATCGCCCGGACCGGCGAGATGGGCTATCCCTCGGTCCTGACGGCGAAGACCTGGGGCTTCTACGACGCCTCGTTCCGCGGCCAGGAGTTCAAGTTCCAGCGGCCTTACGGCTCCTATGTCATGGAGCATGTGCTGTTCAAGATTTCCTATCCGGCCGAGTTTCATGCGCAGACGGCCGTCGAAGCGGCGATGACGCTGCAGGCTCATCTCCAAAAGATCGGGCGCAGCAGCGACGACATCGCTTCGATCCGCGTCCGCACGCACGAGGCCTGCATCCGGATCATCGACAAGCGCGGGCCGCTGCATAACCCGGCCGACCGCGACCACACTCTACAATACATGGTCGCCGTGCCGCTGATCTTCGGGCGTCTCACCGCAGGCGATTACGAAGACGATATTGCCGCCGATCCGCGCATCGACGCGCTCCGGGACAAGATCGAATGCGTCGAGGATCCTGCTTTCACCCGCGATTATCATGATCCGGAAAAGCGCTCGATCGCCAACGCGATGACCATCACGCTGAAGGACGGCACGGTGTTGCCCGAACTGGTGGTGGAATACCCGATCGGCCACAAGCGCCGCCGCTCCGACGGCATCCCGCTGCTCGAGGCCAAGTTCCGCACCAATCTCGCACGCCGCTTTGTCGAGAAACGCCAGCGCCAGATTCTCGATGTCTCGCTCGATCAGGCGCGGCTCGAAGCCATGCCGGTTCACGACTACGTCGACCTCTACGCGAACTGAGGCCCCATGCCCTATCTCGTTGCCTCCGATTGTCCTTCGCAGCCGGCCGGCGAGCGCTTTCGCGCGCTGGTCGGGCAGGGTGGCATCCTCCGGTTGCCGGGCAGCCATAACGGCATGGCGGCCCTGCAGGCGAAGGCCGCCGGTTTCGAGGCGCTCTATCTCTCGGGCGCGGCAATGACGGCGTCGATGGGGCTGCCCGATCTCGGCATCATCACCGTCGACGAGGTTGCCTTCTTCATCCGGCAGGTGGCGCGGGCCAGCGGTTTGCCGGTGCTGGTCGACGGCGACACCGGCTATGGCGAGGCCCTCAACGTCATGAACATGGTCCGCGCCTTCGAGGACGCGGGCGCGGGCGCGGTCCATATCGAAGACCAGTTACTGCCGAAGAAATGCGGCCATCTCAACGACAAGAAGCTCGCCGCCGCCCATGACATGGCGGCCAAGGTCGCGGCTGCGGTGAAGGCCCGCCGGCATCTTTACGTCATCGCCCGCACCGACGCCGCGGCGAGCGAGGGCATGGAGGGCGYGGTCGCACGCGCAAAGCTCTATCTCGAGGCCGGTGCCGACGCGATTTTCCCGGAGGCGCTGACCACCGCCGAGATGTTCAGGGAGTTCGCGCGCCGTGTGCCGGGCGTGCCGCTGCTCGCCAACATGACCGAGTTCGGACGCACGCCGTTCTTCACCGCCTCCGAGTTCGAGGCGATGGGCTACCGCATGGTGATCTGGCCCGTCTCCTCGCTGCGCGTCGCCAACAAGGCGCAGGAGCGGCTCTACGCCGCGCTGGCTCGCGATGGCGGCACTCATGGCATGGTCGAGCAGATGCAGACCCGCGCCGAACTCTACGCGACCATCGGGCTCCATGACTATGAGGCGCTGGATGCCTCGATCGTGGCGACCATCACGCCGGAAGCCATGCCGCAGCACGAGCGGAGCGCCTGACGACCAGCATGCGAGCCGGCGCGGGGCCGGCGACCAAGTTCCGCGCGTCGCGCGGCAAGACACGACCAGCCAGACAAGGCGGCGGCAACCCACGGGAGGAAACGAGATGTTGAGGCGTCTGATGACGACTGGCGCGCTGGCGCTGGTCCTGAGCACGGGCATGGCCACCGCCGAGCCGGCCAAGGTGATGATCCCGGCCAATCCGGGTGGAGGCTGGGATGGTGCCGGCCGCCACACGATGGCAGCTTTCGCGCAGTCGAAGATCTTCACCGATGGCGCGTCCTTCACCAACAAGGGCGGCGCTGCCGGCACGATCGGGCTTGCCGAATTCGTCCGCACCTCAAAGGGCGACGACAACGCGCTCCTGGTGACGGGCGTCATCATGGTCGGCGGCGTCATCACCAATCAGACGCCTGTGTCCCTGAAGGACACCACTCCGCTGCTGCGTTTGACCAATGAGTACAACGCGATCGCCGTCCCCGCGAATTCGCCGATCAAGACGCCTCAGGATTTCATCGCCGCGATGAAGGCTGATCCCGGCGCGCTCTCGGTCGGCGGCGGTTCGGCCGGCGGCGCGGACCATGTCATGCTGGCGTTGCTCGCCAAGCATGCCGGGGCTCCGGTCGCGAAGATCAATTTCGTGTCGTTCTCGGGCGGAGAAATTCTGGCCGCTCTCGGTGGCGGCAAGATCAAGGCAGCGATTTCCGGCGCCTCGGAATTCCGTCAGTTTGCGGAGACCGGTCGTATCCGCATCATCGCGGTCTCCGGCCCGACGCGGGTCGACGGGCTCAATGCGCCAACGCTGAAGGAATCTGGCATTCCGGTCGAGATCGGCAACTGGCGTGGCTTCGTCGGTGCGCCGGGCATGAGCGAGGCAGCCAAGAAGACCTGGCTCGAGCGCTTCGCCAAGCTGCACCAGACCCCGGTCTGGAAGGAAACGCTGAAGACTCAGGGCTGGGAAGACGCCTACCTCCCGGGCGACCAGTTCGCTGCCTTCCTCAAGGCCGAGGATGCGAGCTGGTCGAGCGCGCTCAAGGAAGTCGGCATCCTGAAATGACGGCCTGCCGGCCCGGCGCGTGACCGCTGGTCGCGCGCCGGGCCCGACGCTTGTTCTCGAGGAGCCCGAACGATGTCGGTCAATCCAAGCAGACAGGATGCGCCCCGCAAGCCGCGCCCGTGGTGGCTGGGGCTTGGCGTGCTCGCGATGGGGGCGCTGTGGCTTAACGGTGCACGCGGCATCGCCTCGACCACGAACTATATCGGAGTCGGGCCGGCGGCCATCATCCTGGCGGTCGGAATGGGGCTGGCCGTCCTTGGGGTTATCCTGATCACCCAGGCGATGCGTGGGGACCTCGTCGCGTCGCCAGACGGGGAGGAGGAGGCGCCCCCTTCGCGTTCGGCCTTCCTGCTCGCGCTGGCAGGGGTGAGCATCCCGCTCCTGACGATCCGCTGGCTCGGCTTCCCGTTGACCGCGATGCTTGCCTTCACGCTGGTGACCCATGCCTTCGGCTCGCGCCGGACCGGGCTCGACCTCGCGGTCGGAGCGACGCTCGGCAGCGTCGCGTGGTTCGGCTTCTCCCGCCTCGGCATCAGCCTTGGCCCCTTCCTGCCATTGCTTGGGTGAAGTCATGGATATCCTGAGCCAGCTGATCGGCGGATTTGCCGTCGCGCTGCAGCCGATGAACCTGTTCTGGGCGCTGATCGGTTGCGCGCTCGGTACCGCCGTCGGCGTGCTTCCCGGGATCGGGCCGGCGCTGACCATCGCGCTGTTGATGCCGGTCACGGCGCAGGTCGCTCCCGCCTCGGCCTTCATCATGTTCGCCGGCATCCTCTACGGCGCCCTCTATGGTGGTTCGACGACCTCGATCCTGCTCAACACGCCCGGCGAGAGTGGGGCGGTGATGACTGCGCTCGAAGGCAACCGCATGGCTCGCAATGGGCGCGGCGCAGCTGCGCTCGCGACGGCGGCGATCGGCTCCTTCGTCGCGGGTACGATCGGCACGCTGGCCTTGACCTTTCTTGCGCCGGCAATCGCGGAACTCGCCTTCGTCTTCGGGCCGGAGGACTATTTCGCCCTGATGGTCTTGTCCTTCACCTCGGTGGCCGTGGTGATGGGCCGGTCGATGGTGCGTGGCTTCACCGCTCTATTCTTCGGCCTGGCGCTGGGCACGATCGGCATCGACACCCAGACCGGGCAGACACGCATGGTCTTCGGAACGCTCGAACTGCTCGATGGCGTCTCCTTCACCGTCGTGCTCGTGTCGCTTTTTGCGATCGGCGAGGCGCTCTATGTGGCTAGCCGCAGCGGCTCCGTGCCGGAGGCGATCAACCCGCTATCGGGCGGGAGCTGGATGACCCGGCAGGACTGGGCACGTTCCTGGAAACCGTGGCTGCGGGGCAGCGTCATCGGCTTTCCGATCGGCGCATTGCCGGCAGGCGGCACGGAGATCCCGACCTTCCTGTCCTATGCACTGGAGCGCCGCCTGAGCAAGCATCCGAAGGAGTTCGGACATGGTGCGATCGAGGGTGTCGCCGGCCCGGAAGCCGCCAATAATGCGGCCGCAGCCGGCATTCTCGTGCCGTTGCTGACGCTCGGCCTGCCTTCGACGGCGACGGCCGCGGTGCTGCTCGCCGCCTTCCAGAACTACGGGCTGCAGCCCGGACCGATGCTGTTTGCGACCAATCCCGATCTGCTCTGGGGCCTGATTGCGTCTCTCTATATCGGCAATCTGATCCTGCTCGTGCTCAACCTGCCGCTGGTCGGCATCTGGGTGCGCCTACTGCTGATCCCACGGCACTATATCTATGGCGGCATCGTCGTCTTCGCGCTGGTCGGCGTCTGGGGGCTGTCGACCTCCTGGATGGACCTGCTGCTGATGTGCGGCCTCGGACTCATCGGTTATGTGGCGCGGGTCTATGATTTCCCGATCGCGCCCGTGCTGATCGGTCTGATCCTCGGGCCGCAGGCCGAAATCCAGCTGCGGCGTGCGCTTGCGGTCAGCCAAGGTGACTGGGGCGTGCTGGTCAGCACGCCAATCGCCACGACGCTGCTCTCCATCGCGCTTCTCGTGCTGGTCGTACCGCCGATCCTGGTCCGGCTTCGGTCGCGGCCGAAGACCGAGCCCGCGATTTCCACCGGCTGAGCGCTAGTCGCTGGCTCCGGCGCGGCGCTTTGCCGGCCGGATCGCCTCGGCCGCGGACAGCGCCGCCTGCAGGGCAGTCCTGGCGGCGCGGATGTGTCGCCGCATCAGGATCTCGGCCAGCTCGCCGTCGCGATGGCTGATAGCTTCGGTGATGCGCACATGTTCGCGCCAGGCCTCGCGCCCACGCCCCCGAACGGTCGAATGCAGACGCCGGCACAGGCGCAGCCGCGGATAGAACTGCTCGCACAGCAATTCGGCGAGGATCGGATTGCCGCTGCCGTTGGCTATGCGCCGATGGAAATCCGCCTCGGGCTCGTCCTGCAGATAGGCGCCGAGCGGATTGCGCTCGATCTCGTCGCGATGGCCGGCCACGAGTTCTTCGAGTGCCCTGATCTCCGCATCGCTCATATTCTCGGCGGCGAGGCGGGCGGCCATACCCTCGGTGGCCTCGCGCACATCGAGCAGCGCGAGGAACTCCGCGGCGCTGGGCTCGGCGACGCGCACGCCTTGATTGGCGACATAGGTGACGAGCCCGCGCTCCTGGAGGCGGCGGATCGCTTCGCGCACAGGCGCCCGGCTGGCGCCGTAGCGCCGCGCGATGACGGGTTCGCTCAGCTTCTCGCCGGGCGCAAGTTCACCGGCGACGATGGCCTGTGAAAGCGCATCGTAAAGCCGGACGGTCAGGCCCGTCGTAATGACGCTGTCCTGGCTGTCGCTGTCTGACATGGTCGCTGGCGCTTTCCCGGAATCGGAACGATGGCAGCATAGCGCAAGGGGCCGGGATTTTCCTTGATGATCCGGCTCTTGACCACGCGCCTTCCGCGCATGGATTAGCCGAGGACCCGCCTGATCTTGGCGAGCGAGGTGGCTTCGTCCTCATGATAGTCGATCATGGTCTTGAACCGGCCTTGCGTGTCCATCAGGTAGACTGACGCGGTGTGGTCCATGGTGTAGCTGCTCTCGGTCGGGATGCGCTTGGCATAGGCCTTGTAAGCGCCGATCGCGGCATCGACCTGCTCGCGACTGCCGGAGAGGCCGACGATCCGGGGATCGAAGGACTGCAGGTAGAGCGCCATCTGCTCCGGTGTGTCGCGTTCCGGATCGACCGTGATGAACAGGATCTGCAGCTTGTCCGCGTCGGGGCCGAGCCTGGAAAGCCAGTTGGTCATATCGAGCAGCGTCGTCGGGCAGACCTCCGGGCAGTGGGTGAAGCCGAAGAACACCGCCACGGGCTTGCCGCGGAAATCGGCGTCGGTGACGGCCCTTCCCTTATGGTCGACCAGCGTGAACGAGCCGCCGACCTGAGCGATGTCCTGGGCGGTCGTCGTTTCCGCCGATGGGCGCCCGGGACCGTCGACCTGCCACCAGCCGAGCAGGATCGCAGCGCTAACGAAGGTAATAACGGCGACCAGGAGCCAGGCGCCATAGCGAATGAATTTGAGGGCTTGCATGCTTGATGTCGGGCTCGTCGGTGTTCGCCAAGCTATTGTTTGGCAAGTTATCGTTTGGCGAGAGAGGCCGTGGTCTCGACCTGGGCGGCATCATCGCCACCGTTGAACGGATCGGCCAGCGCTGCTTCCGGCCGGCTGATCTCGATCTTGCCGGCGACCATGGTCTGCATCCGTTCCGGCCCGAGTTTCTGCAGGAGGCTGCGAAAGCTCCTGTGCATGCCGCCATCGAGATAGGCGTAGCTCATCGCTGGGACGCCATGGCCGACCAGTTCGGCAAAGCGCTGCTCGTCGCGGGCCTGGCGCTGCGCCACGACCGCGGCGATGGTCGGCTCGACCTCATAGGCAGGGCAGGGTGCATCGGGGCTGAAGGGCCCAGATCCCGCACCGGGATTGAAGACATAGCGGCGGCCACAGGCGGCGAGCGCCGGCGGCTGCCGTGTCGCCTCGAAATGGTCGGAGCCTTCCTTGAGATTGCGCCAGAAGGCGATGTTCGGGTTGCTGCGATGGCGGGCCATGTTCTGCGGCGTCATGCGGAAGGGCAGTGCCTGGACCTGGAAGCTGCGCTGTCCGCCTGCAAAGGCCTCGCGCGCCAGGCCGTAGATTTCCGTGACGCCCTCATCCGTCATCGCGTAGCAGCCGGCCGAGGTGCAGGCGCCATGCACCATCAGGGCCGAACCGGTATAGCCCTGCGCCTGCTCGAGAGCGTTGGGGTAGCCGAGATTGAAGGACAGGTAGAACTGCGAACGCGGATTCATCAGGTCCGCGGTGACGGTGTAGAATCCTTCCGGAGCCTGCCGGTCGCCCTCGCGCTTCTTGGGGCCGAGCTGCCCTGACCAGCGGCACATCGGATAGGTCTTGAGCAGAGCGTATTGCCCGCTGCGATCCCTCTTCCAGACTTCGAGTTCGCTTTCCTGCTTGAAGAGGCGCACCAGGATCGGGTCGGCCTGCGTCATGCCCTTGCCCGACATCTCGGCCACGAGACGGGCCGGCAGGGGCTGGAGATGGCGCGTGTCGCCTTCGCCGCTGACACAGCCGCTCAGCGCAACGGCACCGAGCGCCAATGCGAGGGCGAGAGCGAGGAGCGGGCGAGGTTGACGTGCGGACATGCGGGGAAGCGTGGATGATCAAGGCTGACAGGAGGTGAAGAAGCGAGGTTAACGCTTTCCTACAGGCTGACCCCGGAGCAGGATCAAGCCCCGATCACGCTTACGTGCGCGGCTTCGGCGCCGGCTGAGCGCTCGGAAGGGCGGCGAGCAGCATCAGTCCGACCCCTGCCGAAATGGCGATATCGGGAACGGGGCGATCTCGATCGGGCGTGGCGGCACCATGACGACATCGAGGATCAGCCATTTCGTGACCTGATCCAGAGCGAAGGCCAGCGCTGCCCAAAGCAGGGCTCGTCCGAGATGACGACGCATCACGGCTGTCCGACCGTCACGACGCGAATTCGCTTGAATGAGACCATCTCTGCCTCCGGCTGGTTACTTCAGAGGCAAGGCTTGTAGGACCTGGAGTGGCTGCAGGTTCAAGCGGATAATGTCGAGCTGCCTGCTATCTCGCGATTAGGACATTCATGCAGGGCCTGCATCGGTTCGGCCCATTCGAGAAGAAGCGAGCTCGGCTCAGGGTACAGCCTGAACCAGGCTCGGAAGAACTCCCGATGCTTTAGGCGCCGAAACGGCGCMTAAAGCATCGCCCGAAAAGTGGATTGCGGTTTTCGGGAGAGCAGATGTAATCACAGATGGTTAGATCATCGGACCGGATACGATATCCGGTCCGATGATCTAACTGCTCTCCGCCCCCTCGACGAGGGGCGCCTTGCCGCGCTCGCGCCACATCCGCCAGGCCGGAGCCAGCAGGATGGCGGCGCTCAGCAGGGCGAGCGTCACGGCGATCGGGGTCGAGAGCAGCGCCGTCGTCTTGCCGCCGGAGATGGTCAAGGCGAGCCGGAGCTGGCTCTCGATCATCGGGCCGAGCAGCAGGCCGAGCACGATCGGGGCGCTCGGATAGTCCAGCCGCTCCAGCACGTAGCCGATCAGCCCGACGCCGAGCAGCACCCAGAGGTCGAACAGCGAGTTGTTGACCGAATAGACGCCGACGGTGACGAAGAGCAAGATCACCGGCGCGAGCACGATGCGCGGCAGCCGCAGCACCTGGCCGAAGATCCGCGTTGCAGCCAGGCCGCCGACGATGGCGAGCAGGAACGACGTCACCAGGAATTGCAGCATAAAGCCGTAGACGATGTCCGGATGCTCGCGGAAGAGCTGCGGGCCGGGCCTGAGGCCGTGCACGAGCAGGCCGCCGAGGATGACGGCGGCGACGCCGGAGCCCGGAATGCCGAGCGCCAGCGCCGGGATCAGCGAGGCGGCGTTGTCGGCACCATTGCCGCATTCGGAGGCTGCGACGCCTTCCGGATTGCCATGGCCAAAGGTTTCCGGATTGCGGGCGACACGCTTGGCCTCGTTATAGGCGAGGAAGGACGACATGCTGCCGCCCGCGCCCGGCAAGATGCCGATGATGATGCCGATGATCGAGCTGCGGATCCAGACCGGCGTGAAGAAGCGCCATTGGCTGAGGGCCGAACCCTGGCGGTGCAGCTTGAGCTTGTCGCCGCTCATGCCGGTCTTCACCGCCTCCTCGATGATCTGCAGCACGGGCGGAACGGCAAATAGCCCGGTGAGCAGCACGATGGCGCTGAAGCCGTCGAGCAGGTCGAGCTGGCCGAAGGTGAAACGTTCGGTGCCGTTCGAGATATCCTGGCCGACGGCGCCGATCAGCAGGCCGATGCCGCAGGCGATCAGYCCCTTTGGCAGATCGTCGCCGAGCAGCGACGAGACTGTCGCAAGACCAAGAATGCCGAGCCAGAAATACTCGATCGGCCCGAACATGAGGCTGAAGGAAACCAGCGGCGGCGAGAGCAGGATGAGCGAGATCGAGGACAGGACGCTGCCGATGACGCCGGACAGGAGCGCCACCTGAAGCGCGTAGGCTGCCTGACCCTTCTGGGTCATCTTGTAGCCGTCCAGTACGGTCGCAACCGAAGCCGGGGTGCCCGGCACCCGCATCAGGATGGCCGGAATGGCGCCGCCATAGGAACCGCCATTGTACATACCGGCCATCATGCCGAGTGCAAACATCGGATCGAGCCCGAAGGTGAGCGGGATCAGCACGGCAAGGCCGGTCACCACGGTCAGGCCCGGCAGGCAGCCGACGATCAGACCGGCGATCAGGCCGATGAACATCGCAAGGATGTTCATCGGGGCGAAGACAAGCGGAAGGGCGTGGAGGAGCGCGTCGATCATCTCAGCCGTCCCAGAAATGGGGAAAGGACATCCGGCGGGATCGGACGTTCAAGCGCATAGACGAAGATCGCCAGGATCGAGACCACGCAGACCACGGCGACGATGGCCGAGAGGCGCCAGCGCTGGAAACCGACGGCGGCTGGCAGCAGCACGCAGAGCGCGAGGCTCGGCAGGATGAAGCCGATGAGGCTGACCGCCGCGAAATAGGCGACAAGCGCCGCGATACCGACGGCGAGGCGAGGGGCGTGCTCGGCGAAACTGCCTTGCATCGGATTGCCCCGCTGCCGCCGGAGGAGTTCGCGCAGGGCGATCCAGCAGCCGATCACGGCCATGCCGATGCCGATCGCAACCGGATAGGCCGCGCTCTCGGCAGGATAGGTCGAGGCCGTGGCGATCACCGTGACGGAGGTCGCCACCAGAATGGTGGCGAATCCGATTTCTGCGAGGCTTCGCGACCGGCCCTGCGGGGCAGATGCCTCGGGCGTCACTTCCATGGGGTTGCCTTCCAGGTGGCCTCGAGATCGGTCGAGGCGYGGTCGAGGAAAGCTTTGAAGTCTGACGAGGCGAGATATTGCAGCGGAATCTCGGCCTTCTTGGCGGCATCGAGATATTCGGGGTCCTTCAGCGCCTGGTCGATCGCCTTTTCCAGCTTGGCGATGACATCGGCCGGGATGCCCTTCGGGGCCGCGATGCCGCGCGAGGCGCCGACGACGACGTCATAGCCGCCTTCGCGGAAAGTCGGTGCATCAGGCAAATACGACGAGCGCTCGGCGCTCATCACGCCGATGACCTTGATGGTGCCTTCGCGCGCGATCTGCAGGGCCTCGCTGAGATTCATCGTCGCGGCCGGGACATGGCCGCCGAGCACGGCCTGGCGCACCGGTGCCGTGCCGCCGAAGAAGGCGGGGGTGAATTTGGTATCGGCGAGGCGCTGGAAGTTCAGGAGCGCGATATGCTCCGAGGAGCCGCTGGCGCCTGAGGTGCCGATGACGACGGCGCCCGAGGCCTTCTTGGCTGCGTCGACCAGGTCCTTCAATGAGGAATAGGGGCTGTTCTTCGGAACGACCAGGACACCGGGATCGTAGACGAGATTGGCGACGGGCTGGAAGTCGCTCATCTTGAACTTCGACTTGCCCTCGACCACCAGCGCGTTGATCGCCGGCGCGTTGATGAAGCCGATCGTGTAGCCATCCGCCTTGCCCTGGGCGACCGAAGTCCAGCCGATCTCACCGCCGGCACCGGGCTTGTTGACGACGCCGATACGGGCGCCCGGACCGAGATATTTCTCCATGTAGCGGGCGATCGAGCGGGCGGCGACGTCTGTCCCGCCGCCTGGCGCGAAGGCAACGATCATCTCGATCGGTTTGTCCGGATAGTCGGCACGGGCCGGAGCGCCCGCTGCGGTGAAGAGGAGCGCGGTTCCTAGTGCGGCAACGATCGACAACGACTTCATGGTCGACTCCTTCAAGGGGCTGGGGCAGGCGTTGGAGAGGTGGTCAGCAATGCGCGTTCGACGAACCCGAGCCTGTCCTGGCCCCAGAACAGTTCCCCGTTCACGGCGTAGGTGGGAGTGCCGAAGATGCCGAGACGCTCGGCTTCAGCGAGATTGTCGTTCCAGGCCGCGATAATCGTCGGCTGCTGGGGATTGGCGACGAGCGGTACCGCGACTTCGCCAAGCGTTTCGCGGGCGATCGCCTTCAGCGTATCGAGATCGGCAATATCCTGGTCTTCCGCCCAGAGCGCGCGCTGGATGGCAAAGGAGAAGCTGCGCGCATCGAGGCCGGCGCGGTCGATGGTGATCACGGCCTGTGCCGCCAGTTCGATCGTCCGGCACGGGTAAAAGCGCGGCTTCAGGTTGAGTTTCATGCCGAGATGGCGGCGCCAGCGGTCGAGTTCGACCGCATGATAGGCCTGACGTGGATCGGGGCGGGTCCTGAGCGGAATGCCACCATTCGCTTCGATGATCCGGATCGGCCGTAGCCGGAGACGCGCGCCTGTGCGTTCGACGATGTCGTAGAGCCTGGGCGCGCCGAAATAGGCCCAGGGCGAGGAGATGCCGTAGAAGGCCTCGACCAGCGGGCGCTCACCTGCCGGCATGGCTGGCCTCCAGCTCGGTGTCCGCATCCTGCCATTCGTCGCCGAGCAGTTCGGGCGTGTCGTAGGCCATCAAGGCCCGGTAATGCGTCTCGCGATCGGCGACGAAGAGTGCGCGGGCGATGCCGCGGGCCAGCCGCTCGGCGCCGTCGCTGACCGCCGGAATGTCGCCCGAGAGCTTTCCGTGGCTCAGCATCGCGGGATAGTTGAAGCAGTGTATGCGCGAGAGGGCCGGGCAGGTGCCCGGCACTTTCTCCTGAAATTCGAAGGCGGGGCCGAGATCGGGCGCGTGCAGCAACTCGGCGCTGTCGCTCCCTGGCGGCGGCGTATAGCGATCCTTCCAGAAGCGGATGAAGGGCGCGACCGCTGAGAGTTCCGGCCGCTGCGCGGGATCGACCGAGAAGCCGGTCGCGAAGATCAGGAAGTCGAGATGATGCACGCCCTTCGACGTGGTCAGCACGATATGGCCATCCTGCTCCGCGAGATCGAGCAGCGGGCTGCCGAGATGGAAGCGGGAATTGGCATGGCGCGAGACCCGCAAGGTGCTGTCGCGCGGCGGCGGGGTCTGCGCCTTCAGCGCGTAGTCGAGGAAGCGCCATTTCCAGTCGTCCGGCAGCCCCGCGAAGCCATGCACCACGCCCTGGCTGCCGATGCCGGTGAACTTGTTGATCCGCGGCAGATCCTTGCGACGCACGATAAGATCGAGACTGGCAACGCCATGCTCCAGCGCGGTCGCCGCATTGTCCATGGCCGAGGCGCCGGCGCCGATCACGCCGACCCGCAGGCCTTTCAATGCCGCAAAGTCGATATCGTCCGCGCTATGGGCCCAGAATTTGCGGTCGATGCCATGTGCGATCGGTGGCACCCAGGGGCCGCCCAGCCCATCGCGTCCGGTGGCAAGCACCAGATGCCGCGTGAAGATGGTGCGTGTTCCCTCAGCATCCGAGATGTCGAGGGCCAGGATGTCGTCGGCCAGCGGCGTCACCGCGTCGAGCGAGGTCGCGTTCGCGATCGGGAGGCTCAGCACGCGCCGGTACCAGACGAGGTAGTCCATCCACAGGCCGCGCGGGATCTTGCCGAGGGCGTCCCACGTCGTGCGGCCGAACTGCGCCTCATACCAGGCGCGGAAGGTCAGTGCGGGCAGGCCGAGTGCGGGGCCGGTGAGCTGCTTGGGCGAACGCAGCGTTTCCATACGTGCATAGGTCACCCAGGGGCCTTCCTGGCCGGCGGGGGCGCGGTCGATAACGGTCACGTTGGAGAGGCCGAGCCCCTTGAGCGCGGCCGAGGCTGCCAAGCCGCACATGCCGGCTCCGATCACGACGACGTCGCGAACACGCTGGCCGTTGAACGCGCGCTGCGGCACCCAGTCCTTCGCCGGCCATTCCAGCCATTCAAGGTCCTGACGGAGGCGTTGCTCCAATGCGGGGAGGCCCATCGGGGCCGGCAATGCGGCATTCATGCCGTTCTTCCGATTGCTCTGGCTGCGACTGGGGCCGGGCCGAAGATATCGGCCAGGAGTCGGTCACGTGCCGTGGGAGGGTGTTTGACGAAGCCGGGCAGCGTCTCGCGGGCGAGGGCCTCCAGCGCGCCGACGAGACCTTCGACGAGGGGCGTCAACGGACGGCCATAGGGCGTGACCACGCCCCAGAAGAAGGAGATGGGCACGTCGAGCTTGCGGATCGCGACGCCCTCGAGCGGCATGCCATAGGCGATCACCGGTTCGAGGATCGCGATGCCGAGGCCGGCGCGCGCGGCCATCAGCGCCGTGTTGGAGGTATTGGCATCGAGGACCGAGGCCGGCCTGACGCCAACCTGCTCGAGGGCGACGTCGACACGTCTGCGCCAGCGGAATGGGTTGGCCATCGTGATCAGGCGCCGCCCCTCGATCGAGGCGAGCGGAATCGTGCCGGACGCGGCAAGAGGGTCGTCGGCGCGGATAGCGGCCACGCAAGGTGCTTCGCCGATCCAGTGGATTTCGAGGGCGGGGTGATCGACCGGCAGGCTGGTCACGCCGATCTCGGCGACATGGGTCGCGACCGACTGGACGACCTGCTCGGCCAGCGCCGCACGAATATGGACCTGTTCCGGCAAGGCATCCTGGCCGAGCCGCGCCAGGGCTGCGGGCAGCATGCCGGCGGCGAAGGAGGCGATCGCCGCGATCTCGAGCGAGCGCGGCTTGTCGGCGGCGATGGCCTCCGCACGCTCGCGCAGCTGCCGAAGCCAGGTGATGACGGGCTCGACTTCCTGGTGAAAGCGCAGTCCGCGCTCGGTGGGGGTGACGCGCGGGCCGCTGCGGTGAAGCACGCTGAAACCCAGCGTCTCCTCGAGCTCCTGGATCAGCCGGGTCAGGGCTGGCTGCGAGCGGCCGAGCAGCCGCGCCGCGCCGGTGATGCTCCCGGCGGATATGACGGCGGCGAACGCTTCAAGCTGGCGCAGATCCATTGGATGGTACCATTCCCATTTTGAATGCTAACTATGTCATGATGCGCGTCAAGCATGAAAGCGTGCATGAGAATGCGATCCCCAGCTTGAGTGAGCCGTAGGCTCCGTCCGGTGGATCTTCAGAAATGGATGCCGTCGAAGACCCGTTCCTGGGCATTGCGGATATGGGCCTGCATCGCCTCGCGCGCCCTGACGCCGTCGCCGTCGCGGATGGCCTCGAAGACGGCCGCATGCTCGCGCTGAACCATGGCGAGATGCTCGGCCGATTGCAGAACGGAGAAGCTGCGGGCGAGGTCGATGACGAAATCGACCTGAGACCTCACAGCGGCCAGAGCGGCCTCGAAATAGGGGTTCTGGGTTGCCCGTGCGATCGCTGCGTGAAAATCGCTGTCCTGCTGGACGCCGATCCGGCCCGTCTTGATCGCGAGGTGGATCGCGTCGAGTTCCTTCTGGATCGCGGCGATATCGGCCTCGCTGCGATGCAGCGCGGCCGCATAGGCAACCTCGCCTTCGAGTGCGATCCGGAACTGATAGACGCGTCTGACATTCGAGATCGTGCGAATGCCTTCGTCCTTGCTCAGGGGAGCGCGGGGCGGCGGCGCAGTCAGCTGCGGTTGCACTGCCGCGATGAAGCTGCCGGCGCCTTGCCGGGAATGGATCAGGCCGTCATCGCGCAGGCGCCGCAATGCCTCGCGCACCGTCGGCCGCGAGACGCCAAACTCCTGGCTCAGTTCGTTCTCCGAGGGCAGCTTTCCATCGGCGAAGACTTCGCCGCGCCGGAGGCGCTCAAGCATGTCCGCATAGAGTACGTCGCTCAGTTTCGGGCGGTGAGACACGGGCGCCTTCTGTTCCAGGTCATCACGAACTTGGCAAGTTCACTTGTAAACAGATTTACATACTTTGCTGCACCTGCAAAGCGACCTGGCTCTACGACTATCGAATCGCGCTATTTTTGAGCGTGCAGGGGCGCATAATCACGCAAGGCGTGCGTTGACAGACAAGTTTTCAACTCGCTACTTGTAAAGGGACCGGCGACCTTCGAGGCCCGGTGCGGGGAGATCGTTTCATGACCACGACGCGTCGTGCCATCCTCCAGGCCGGGCTTGCCCTGCCGTTCATGTCGATGCCGGGGCGCGCGCAGCGTGCGAGCGGTATCCTGCGCTACGGGCTTTCCGCCTTTCCGCCCAATCTTCAGCCCTGGGTCAGCACCGGGGCGTCGGCCGGCACGGTGAAGATGCTCACGCATCGCAGCCTCGTGTCCTATGACAGCAAGGGCGAGTTGCGAGGCGAGTTGGCCGAGTCCTGGTCGCGCGACAGCGATGGCGCCTGGGTCTTCAAGCTGCGGCAGGGCTGCGTCTTTCATAATGGCGAACCGGTCACGGCCGAGGACGTGAAGTGGTCGATCGAGCAGATCGCCGGCGAGAAGTCGACCGCCTATATGCGCACCCAGTTTCAGGGGATCGAGCGCATCGAGATTCCCGACCCGAAGACCATCCGGCTTGTCACCACGCTGCCGCAGGCGACGTTGCCGAGCTGGTTCGGCAACTACAACACTTTCGTGATCTGGCGGAAATCGGCGCCGAACGAGCCGGTCGGAGCAGGCCCCTTCAAACTGGCCGGACAGGAGCGCGGGACCTCGCTCGATCTCGTCGCCTTCGACAAGTTCTACAAGCCGGGTTTTCCGAAGGTGAAGGGCATCAAGTTCGTCGTCTATGCCGACGAGAACCTGCGCTTCGCCGCGCTGCAGTCCGGCGATGTCGACATGATCGAGTATGTGCCGTGGCAGTCGATGTCCGCGGTCGAGGCCGACTCCAGGCTGAAGCTCGATTCGGTCGAGGGGCCGTTCATGGACATCCTCTTCAACGGCACCAAGCCGCCCTTCAACGATCCCCGCGTGCGCCGGGCCATCGCCCATGCCGTGAAGCGCGACGATATCGTCAAGGCCGCCTTCTTCGGGCGCGGCAAGCCGCTCGAGGGCCTGCCGATCGTCGAAGGCACGCCCTGGTATGACAAGGAACTGGCGCATGGCTGGAATTATGATCCGGCCCGGGCCAAGGCGCTGCTCGCCGAGGCCGGGTTCGCCAACGGCTTCCAGTCGACGCTGCTCGCCACCTCGCAGTTCGGCATGCACAAGGATACGGCCGAGGTGGTGCAGCAGCATCTGGCCGCCGTCGGCATCCAGTGCGAGCTGCAGCTGCCGGATTGGTCGACCCGGGTGAGCCGCGGCACGCGCGGCCAGTACGACATGGCGATCCACGGCGTCTCGTCGGACAACAACGACCCTGATGGCCTTACCGTGGTCCTCGACACTTCGTTGTCGCCGACCCATGGCCGCTCTTTCAAGGTCGATGCTCCGCGCACGATTGCGGCACTCGCCAAGGGGCGTTCCGAGTTCGATCAGGCCAAGCGGGTCGAGATCTACAAGGAGATGCAGCGCGCGGCGCTCGAGGAGGTACCCCTGGTCGGCCTCGCCTGGCGCTCGCAAGGCTATGGCATGGACAAGAGCGTGATGGGCTTCACCAACCTGCCCGGCGCGCTCACCACCTCATCGGGCGCGACGCTCGAAGAGACCTATTTCGGATGAGCGTGACCTGGTTCGCGCGCCGCCTTGCGGTTTCGCTCGGCCTCGCCTGGGTCGTTGCAACGATCGTCTTTCTCGCCCTGCACATGGTGCCGGGCGACCCCGCCGAATTGCTGCTTTCGACGGGAGGGATCTCACCCGATCCAGCGGCTGTCGCGGAGTTGCGTGAAAAGCTTGGGCTCGAGCGGCCGCTGCTTGCGCAGTATGGCGCGTTCCTCGCCGGCCTCATGCAAGGCAATCTCGGGCATTCCCTGGTCGATGATTATCCGGTGCTGAGCGAGATCGCGCTGCGCCTGCCGCGCACGCTGGAGCTCATTCTTGCCGGCACCTTGATCGGTATCGCGGTCGGCGTGCCCTCCGGCGTCTATGCGGCCCTTCATCGGGGCGGGCGCTTCGATCGCATCGCTTCTGGCGTCACAGCGCTCCTGCTGGCCGTGCCGGTTTTCGTGGTGGGCACATTGCTCGTGCTGCTGATGGCGCAGACCCTGCGGCTGATGCCGGCCGGCGGGTTCGTGCCCTTCACACAGGACCCGGTCCAGCATCTCAAACTGCTTACGCTTCCGGCCATCGCAGTCGGCAAGGGGCTGGCCGCCATCCTGTTCCGGATGACGCGCGCCTCGATGCTGGATGCACTCGCCAATGACTATGTCCGCACCGCTCGCGCAAAGGGCCTCTCGCAGGCGCGCATCCTGGTCGTCCATGTGCTGCGCAATGCGCTCAACCCGGTGCTGACCGTACTCGGCCTGCAAATGGGAACCCTGCTGGGCGGCACCGTGCTCGTCGAATACGTCTTCAACTGGCCGGGCCTGTCGACGCCGCTGCTGCGGGCCGTCGAGGCGCGCGACTATCCGATGGTGGTCGGTATCATTCTTACCATCTCGGTTCTGTTCCTGTTGATCAACCTTGTGGTCGAGATTCTTCACGCGATCGTTGATCCGAGGGTGCAGGCGGGATGAAACGGCTCTGGCTTCCCGGCGCCTTTGTCGCGCTGATTATCTTCATCGCTCTCGCCGCTCCGTTTCTCGGCCTGCCGGATCCGGTCAGGCAGGACATTGCCCGGCGGCTCGCTGCGCCGAGCGCAGGCTCCTGGCTCGGCCGTGACGAATTCGGCCGCGATGTGCTGTCGCGCTTAATCTGGGGCGCGCGCACAAGTCTGGGCGTCGCCTTCGTCGCTGCCTTGGTTGCGGGAACAGTCGGCACCGCGATCGGCCTGATCGGGGGCTGGGGCAAGGGGCTTGGCGCGTTCCTGACGGTGCGCAGCGTCGAGATCATCATGTGCTTTCCGCCGGTGCTGCTCGCCCGGCTCCGCACCGTGCTTCCCAATATTGCCGGCCCGCTCCTGGTGCAGCTGTCCCTGACAGTGGCGGCCGCTGTCGTCATCGAAAGCGGCCTGTCGTTTCTCGGACTTGGCGTCGTTCCGCCGGCGCCCTCCTGGGGACTGATGATCAGGGGCGCGCGCGCTACGATGGAGCAGGCGCCGCTGCTGCTGCTCTGGCCCTGCGCGGCGCTGACGCTGACCATCCTCGCCATCAACCTGCTCTGCGATGCCCTGCGCGACGCGGTCGATCCCCGAACCGCCGACCGCTGAGAGGCAGAGCCTTCCCATGACGATCCTCACCGCGAACTCCCTCGCATATCCAGGATGAAGCCAATGGCCACCAAGACTACTCCCCTCGTTCACATGGGCACGATCACCGGCGGAGAGGCACGGGAGATCCTCGAAGAGAACCCCGTCATCCTGCTGCCGATGGGCAGCCATGAGGATCAGGGCCCGCACGCACCGATGGGCGACTATCTTCTCGCCGAGAAGATCGCCGAGCTCGCGGCCATCCGCGCCTCGGAGCGCGGCGTGCGCACGCTGGTTGCTCCCGTCCTGCCCTTCGGCGGCGCCGACTGGTTCGGTCCGATGGTCGGTGGCATTGCCATTTCGCAATCGACCTTGACGGCGGTGATCGCCGAGATGGTGGATTCACTGCATCGCAATGGCCTGACGCGCATCATCGTGATCAACGGCCATGGCGGCAATGTCGGCCCGATCTCCGACGTGGCGCGCGAGCTTTACCAGCGCGAGCAGATCGTCCTGCCGAGCCTTTATCTCTGGCGCATCGCCTACGGGCTGCTGCCGGGCATTCTCGGCGCGGAGAAGGCGGCTGCGGTCGCTGGACATGGTGCCGATCCGCTGACCAGCCTCGGGCTGCACCTGTTCCCGGAGCTGATGCGCAAGGACCTGATCCCGGCTGGCCAGCCGCTGAAGCGCGATCCCGTGCTCGACCTGCAGTTCACCGGGCTTGGCACGGCGAGCTTCGAGGGCGCCGAGGTGGCGATGCCCAATGAGTATGACGAGGTCTACAATCTTGGCGTCGCCAAGGGGGATCCGAAGCTGTGCTCGGCTGAAACGGGGGCTGCGCTCTCCGAGAAGCTCACCGAGATCTGCGCCCGTTTCGTGGCCCATTTCGCCAGCAAGGTCGACGGCTGAGCCTGCCCCGCTGATATCCCTACGGCGGCGCATGGGTCTCCAGCGCCGCCGCGCCATGACAAGCCGGTGGGCGCTGGCTACGACATTGCGGCTGCCTCGCATGCGGCCATGACAAGAGGGGAAGCTTCCATGCCGACACGTCGTCTTGTTCTTCAGACCGGGCTTGCGACCATCGCCGCTCCGGCTCTCGTCAGGGCCCAGGGGCTCAGCGGCTCGATCACGCTGATGTCCTATTCCGGGATCTTCCAGGACAACTACGTGAAGGCGGTGGTCGAGCCGTTCCAGCAGGCCTTTCCCGGCGTGAAGGTGAACTATGTGCCGGGCGGCACCTCGGCCCAGATGGTCGGCAGCGTCCGAGCCCAGAAGGCTGATCCGCAGGTCGATTTGGCAATCATGGATGTCACCACCTCCAGCATCGGCAATATCGAGGGACTGTTCGAGAAGCTGACGCCCTCCGAAGTTCCGTCGCTGAACGAACTCCATCCGGAGGCCCGCGCGGCCGGAGGCGATTACGGCCCGGCCGTGACCTTCGACCATCTCGTGCTCGTCTATGACACGCAGAATCTGAAGCCGCCGATCGAGAAGCTCGCCGATCTCTGGCGGCCGGACCTCAAGGGGCAGGTCGCGCTTGCGGCGCCGCCGAACATCCAGGGGCTCGCGCTCACCGCAATGGTCGAGAAGATGGAGGGCGGCGACTACCGCAAGTCGATCGATGCGGCGATCAAGAAGCTGCGCGCTCTCGCCCCTTCGGTGAATACGTTCGAGCCCAATCCCGATGGCTATTCGCTGATCCTGAACGGAGTGGTGAAAGTCGCGACCGGCTGGAACGCCCGTGCGCAGCTCTATGGCGACCAGACCGGCGGCAAGATCGCCGCGTTGCTGCCGCCTGAAGGATCGGTCTTCCAGATCAACACCATCAACCTCACTGCCGGCTCGAAGAACAGGGCCGCCGCGGTTGCCTTCGTCAATTTTGCGCTGGCGCAAGCTGCGCAGAAGGCTTTCACCGAGCGGATGTTCTATGCGCCGACAAACGCCAAGGCAGCGATCGACGCCAAGGCGCTGGCGCGCACCGCTGCCGCCCCGGAAAGCCGGGGCCGGATGATCGGCGTCGACTGGAACGAGGTTCTGAAGATGCGCGACCAGTGGAACAATCGCTGGCGGCGCGAAGTCATCGCTGCGGCAGGTCGCTGAGCCGGGATCGCAGCCTGCCATGAGCTATCTCGAACTCGCCGGCCTGCAGAAGCGCTACCGCGATTCCGTCGCCGTCGATGACGTCGCGCTTTCGGTCGAGAAGGGCGAGGCCGTCGCTCTCCTCGGCCCCTCCGGCTGCGGCAAAACCACGACGCTGCGCATGCTTGCCGGCCTGATCGATCCCGACGCGGGCTCGATCCGCCTCGACGGTGCCGAGATCACGCGCCAGCCGGCTCATAAGCGCAACATGGGCTATGTCTTCCAGTCCTATGCGCTGTTTCCGCATCTGAGCGTTGCCCGCAATGTGGGCTTCGGTCTCGAGGAAAGGCGCGTGCCGCGCCCTGAGACGTCGCGGCGCGTCGAAGAGGCGCTCGGCATGGTGCGCCTTGCCGGCCTCGAGGGCAGGCGCCCCCGCGAATTGTCAGGCGGTCAACAGCAGCGCGTGGCGCTGGCGCGGGCGCTCGTCATTCGCCCGTCCGTGCTGCTGCTCGACGAATCCCTGTCCAATCTCGACGCCAAGCTGCGTGACGCGATGCGCCACGAGATTCGCGACATCCAGCGTTCGCTCGGCATCACCACGCTCTTCGTCACGCACGATCAGGTCGAGGCGCTGACGATGTGCGATCGGATCGCGGTGATGAAGCGCGGGCGGATCGAACAGATCGGCACGCCGGAGGATATCTACGAGCGGCCCGCGACCCGCTTCGTCGCCGACTTCGTCGGGCGCGCCAATGTGCTGCCGGCCTTGCGAAATGAGGCGGGCGCCATCAGCGTCTGGGGAGTGACCTTGCCGGCCACCGCTCCGGCCGGCGGCGAGATCGACGTCTTCGTGCGGCCGCAGCGCATCCGGCTCGCCTCAACCGGTGAACCGTCCGGCGAGGGCATGGTTCGGCTGACCGGCCGGGTTCTGCGCAGCGTCTTCGTCGGAGATCATGTCGAGGTCATCGTCGAGGGGGCAGGGGGGCAGCTCAGCGTCGAGATGCAATCCGGCACGAAGCCGCCAGCGGCCGGGACCGAGGTCGCCGTGCTCTGGCAGGCCGGAGACACGCTGCTCTTCCCGCGCGAGGCAACATGACCGCCGGCTCGCGCCTGCCTTGGCTGGTCGTCCCGGCGGCGCTCCTTCTTCTCGCCGTCTATGTCTGGCCGACCCTTGGCCTGTTTCGCACCGCCTTCAACGAGGTCGGGCCGACGGGGGCGATGATCGAGGCCTGGTCGCTCAAGACGACCAGCGAAGTCCTCGCTGATTCCTTCACGATCGAGCTGACGCTCAACTCGCTCTGGCTCTCTCTGAGCGCGACACTGATCGCGCTGTGCATGGCCTATCCGGTCTCGCTGTTCCTGTTCCGGACGCAGTCGCGCTTTCGTGGCCTGCTGGCCGTGATCGCGATCATGCCGATGCTGGTCTCCGGCGTGGTGCGTGTTTTCGGCTGGCTCGCCATCCTGGGCGATCGTGGGCTCGTCAATTCCCTTGCTCAGTGGCTTGGGCTGATCTCGACGCCGATGCGCCTCGTCTTCAACTGGACGGGCGTCACCATCGGCCTCGCCGAGAGCATCATGCCCTACATGATCCTCGCGCTGCTCGCCGGTTTCGGCCGGCTTGACCGCACGCTGGAGGAGGCGGCGCGCAGCCTGGGCTGCACGCCGCTGCGCACGTTCCTGCGGGTGACCTTGCCGCTGAGCCTGCCGGCGCTCGCGCTCGCGGCGGGCCTGGGCTTCGTGCTCTCGATGTCGGCCTATATCACGCCAAAACTGCTCGGCGGCGGTCGGGTCTTCGTGCTGGCGACGGAGATCTTCGAGCAAGCGACGACGAACACCAATTGGCCGGTCGCCGCCGTACTGGCGATCTATACGCTCGTGCTGCTGCTGGCGCTGCTGGTGCTCTCCAATGTCGCGGCGCGGAGGCTGCAACGATGAATGGCGCCGGACCCGTCCTCTCGACGCTCGCAGGTATCGTCTACGCCCTGATCCTGGCGCCCATCGTTGTCGTCGTGGCACTCGCCTTCTCGGCGGACAATTTCATCCTGTTCCCTCCGTCCGGCTATTCGCTGCGCTGGTTCCAGCAACTCGCCGGCAACACACCGCTGCTGAATGCCGTCGTCCTCAGCGCTCAGATCGCCTGCGTGGTCACGGCGCTGTCGCTGCTGCTTGGCGTGCCGGCGGCGCTGGCGCTCGACAAGGGGCGGTTTCGCGGCCAGGAGGCGCTGAAGAACTTCTTTCTCGCACCGTTGCTGCTGCCCACCTTGATTGTCGGCCTCGCGCTTCTGCTGTTCTTCACCCCGCTCAGGCTGACTGCGACCTTGCCCGGGCTTGTGCTCGGCCACATGACCGTGACCCTGCCTTTCGTGATCCGGATGATGACGACGGCGTTCTCGACGCTGCCGGATGATATCGAAGCGGCTGCCGCGACGCTGGGCGCGAAGCCCTGGCGGGTGATCTGGCGCGTGACGCTGCCGCTTGCCACGCCCGGCCTGATTGCCTGCGGTGCCCTGTCCTTCCTGCTGTCCTTCGACGAGACCGTGATCTCGCTCTTCCTCTCCGGTCCGCGCGCTTCGACGCTGCCGGTCGAGATGGTGCGCTATGTCGAAGGACGCACCGATCCGCTCGTCGCGGCCCTGTCGGTGATCCTGATCGTCGCGACCCTCATCATCGTCGTTCTGGTCGAACGTCTCGTCGGCGTCGCGCGCGCCGTCGGCCAATAGGAGAGAACCATGCCCGACTACCGCATCGAACCCATGCCGCAGCAGATCTCGCCGGCCCTTGCCGAGAAGCTCAGCCGCGTCGAAACCGCCACCATCGGCCATTCCCAGCACTGGGGATTCATGGACCGCGGCATCCAGCCCTTGCTGCGCAACAAGCGTATCGCCGGCGCAGCCGTGACGCTTGCCATTCCCGGGCAGGATTCGACGCTGCTGCACCACGCGCTCGGGCTTCTGCGCCCCGGCGACATCCTCGTGGTCGATCGACTCGGCGATGACAAGCATGCCTGCTGGGGCGGCGGCGTCACCGTGGCGGCCAAGGCGGCCGGCGCGATGGGCGGCATCGTCGATGGCCCCTGCACGGATCTGACCGAGATCGAAGACAGCGATTTCCCGATGTGGTGCCGCGGCATGTCGCCGATCACGACCCGGCTCTACAATCTCGGCGGCACGCTGAACCTGCCGATCTCCTGCGGCAATGTCGCGGTAAGGGCCGGGGACATCATCCTCGCGGACGAGTCCGGCGTGCTGGTGCTGCCGGCAGGAGAGGCCGAGGCGATTGCCGACGCGGCGCTGGCCCGGCAGGAGCGTGGCGAGCGCACTCAGGCGCGCGTCAAGGCCGGCGAGAAGCTTGGCGACATCTCCGGCGCCACCAAGATGGTGCTCGAGGCGCTGAAGCAGAACGGCTGAGGACAGACACGATGAACGCCCAGCTGCGCGGCCCGCGCGTCGCCAATTTCACCTGCGAGAAGCTGTCGGCCACCGGCTCGCGCGGCATGGTCGTCACCAATCATCCGCTCGCCTCGGCCGCGGGATCGCACATGCTGCTCGCGGGCGGCAATGCCATCGATGCGGCCATCGCCTCGCTGTTCGCGCTCACCGTCGTCGAACCGATGATGGTCGGCGTGCTCGGCGGCGGCGTTGCCCATATCCGGCTGGCTGACGGTCGTCATCTCGTGCTTGACGGTTTGTCGACCGCGCCGGGCAAGGCCAGTGCCGACATGTATGAGGCGCTGTCGCACGAGGTCGGCAAGGCGCGAGATACGCGTGACCGCGAGAACCTCGTCGGCCCCAAGGCCGTCGCGGTTCCCGGTGCGCTCGTCGGCTGGTGCGAGGCATTGGCGCGCTTCGGCACGCTGCCGCTCGCCGATGTGCTCCAACCTGCGATCCGGCTGGCCGAACGCGGGTTCGTGGTCAGCCCCTATCTCTCCGATTGCATCGCGGATTGCGCGCCGGATCTMGCACGCGATCCGGGCCTTGCAAAACTGTTCCTGCCCGGCGGAAAGGCGCTGCCGGCGGGGGAGCGGCTGGTTCAGGGCGATTATGCCGCGAGCCTGCGGCTGATCGCCGAAACCGGCCCCTCGGCGCTCTATGATGGCCCGCTCGGCGCGGCGCTAACCTCCTTCATGGCGGCCAATGGCGGGCTGATCGACCAGGCCGACCTCGCCGCCTTCAAGGTAATCGAGCGCGAGCCGGTTCGGGGTCGCTATCGCGGCTTCGAGATCCTCGGTCCGCCGCCGCCATCCTCGTCCGGCGTCCATATCGTGCAGATGCTGAACATCCTCGAGGGCTACGATATCGGTGCGCTCGGCTTCGGCTCGAGCGATGCCGTGCATCTCGTTGCCGAGGCCCTGAAGATCGCCTTCGCCGACCGGGCGGTGGCGACTGCGGACCCGGCCTTCGTCAAGGTGCCGATCGAGCGTCTGACGGCCAAGTCCTACGCCGATGAGYGCCGCGCCGATATCGACATGGCCCATACCAAGGCCTGGGCGGCCGGTCTCAGCGCCGGGGAATCCGCGAACACCACTCATGTCACCGTAGCGGATGCGGCTGGCAATGTGGTTGCGACCACCCAGACGATCAACGGCCTGTTCGGCGCCTGCACCCAGATCCCCGGCACCGGGATGCTGACCAACAACTATATGTATAATTTCGATCCACATCCCGGCCGCGCGCTCTCGATCGCGCCAGGCAAGCGGGTCTTCACTTCGATGGCGCCGATGATGGTCCTGCGCGATGGCAAGCTTGCCTTCGCGCTCGGCCTGCCCGGCGGCCTGCGCATCTTCCCCTCGGCACTGCAGGCGATCGTCAACCTGATCGACCACGGCATGAGCCTGCAGGAGGCCGTCGAGGCGCCGCGTGTCTGGACGGAGGGTGGAGCCCTCGAACTCGAGAGCGCGATCCCGGATTCGGTCGCCAGCGAACTGACTGCGCRCGGCCATCAGATCGCACGCGTGCAGCGTGTCGCCGGCGGCATGAATGCCATCGGCTTCAATTCCGACGGAACGCTCACCGGCGCCGCCTGCTGGCGCGCCGATGGCACGCCCGTCGCGATCTCCGGCGGGCTGGCGCGCGCCGGCGTCCGCTTCACCATTGCCTGATTTCGTTCAAGCCAATCGGACCATCATCATGTCAGAAACCATCGTCGTCCTCGATCCCATGGCGCCTGAACGCGCCGACAAGCTCAGGGCGCTCCTGCCGCCGGGTTTCGTCCTCACGCATGGCACGGCGCGCGGCGACGACCACATGAAGGAAATCATCGCGGAGGCCGAATACGCGATCGCGGGACAGGTCGGCGTCAATGCCGAGGTGCTGAAGGCGGCGAAGAAGCTCAAGCTGCTCCACAAATGGGGCGTCGGGGTCGATAATCTCGACACCCAGACCGCCAAGCAGCTTGGCATCAAGGTTGCCCGCACCACGGGCAGCAATGCCGTGCCGGTCGCCGAGTTCACGCTCGGGCTGATGCTTTCGGCCCTGCGTCATATTTCCTTCGGCCATGCCGAGTTGAAGAAGGGGGACTGGCGTGGCGGGCGCTTGCCGGGCGACACCTTCACCCTGTCCGGCAAGACGGTTGGCATCGTCGGCTTTGGCGCCATCGGCCAGAATGTCGCGAAGCTGCTGAAGGGCTTTGGCTGTACGATCCTGTATTCGAAGCGCCAGCCGCTCTCCGCCGCAGAGGAAGTCGAGCTTGGCGCGAAGCACGCTTCGCTGGCAGAACTGCTGGCGAAGTCCGACGTCGTCTCGCTGCATTGCCCCCTGACGCCGGAGACGGCGAACATGATCGACAAGTCTGCCTTCGCTGCGATGAAGAAGACGGCGGTGCTTATCAACGTGGCGCGCGGCGGCGTCGTCGCCGAGAACGACCTGATCGAGGCCTTGCGCGCGAAGGAGATTGCCGGCGCCGCGATGGACGTCTTCGAGATCGAGCCGCTGCCGGCTGACAGCCCCCTGCTCGGGCTCGACAATCTGGTGGTGACGCCGCATCTGGCGGCGATCGCATCCGACAATTTCGCCCCGACGGTGAAGCGGATGTTCGACAACATCGCCCGTGTCTCGCGCGGCGAGCCCGTGCCCGAGCGCGACAGCGTCGTCTGAGCCCGCGCGGGGCTGGAACAGGGAAGGCGGACATGACGAAACGCCTCGGCATCGGCTTGATCGCCCATGACCGCAAGAAGCCCGATCTTGCGGCCTGGGTGACGCGAAACATCCAGGTTCTGAGCGCGCATCGGCTTGTGGCCACGGCGACGACGGGTTCTGTGCTGAAGCAGAGCCACCCCGATGTCAGTGTCGAGACAGTGAAGAGTGGCCCGCTCGGCGGCGATCAGCAGATCGGAGCGATGATCGCCGAGGGGAAGATCGACGTGCTGATCTTCTTCCCCGATCCGCTTGCCGCCATGCCCCATGACGTGGACGTCAAGGCGCTGCTTCGCCTCGTTCTGGTCTACGATATCCCGGCCGCGTTCAGCCCAAGCACGGCCGACGCATTGATCATGTCGGACGTGTTCTCTCCCGCACGGCGGCGGTAGTCGGCTTCGGGTTCGCCCATCTCGCGATGGTCAGCGCCTTCGACACGCGCTCCATGTAGAGAAACAGCACCGGCGTGATGAAGAGCGTCAGCACCTGCGAGATCAGCAGTCCGCCGACCACCGCGATGCCGAGAGGTTGACGCAGCTCGGCGCTGGCGCCGGCGCCGAGTGCGATCGGCAAGGTGCCCATCAGCGCCGCCAGCGTCGTCATCAGGATCGGGCGGAAGCGCATCAGACAGGCGCGGTGGATCGCATCCTGAGAGGGCACGCCCTCGCGTTGCAGCACGAGCGCGACATCGATCATCATGATCGCGTTCTTCTTGACGATGCCGATCAGCATCAGCATGCCGATGATCGCGATCACCGACAGGTCGAGGCCGAAGAGACGCAGCGCGGCCAGGGCGCCGATGGCCGCCGATGGCAGGCCGGTCAGGATCGTCAGCGGATGGATGAAGCTCTCATAGAGGATGCCGAGCACGATATAGATCGTCAGGATCGCGCCGGCGATCAGCAGGCCCTGGTTGGCGAGCGAATCCTGGAAGGTCTTGGCGGTGCCGGCAAGCGTCGTCGAGAGCGTCGTCGGTAACCCAAGCTCCGTCTTGATGGTGTTGATCCTGGTCACGCTGTCGCCGAGCGCGACGCCCGCAGGGAGGTTGTAGGAAATGGTCACCGCCGGAAGCTGGCCGAGCTGGTTCACCGTCAGCTGCCCCGCCGTGCGCTCGACGCGGGTGAAGGAGCCGAGCGGGACAAGCAGGCCATTGCTGGCGCGCACGCGGATCGCGTCGAGCTTGTCGGCCGTCCAGCCAAGAGCGGGGTCGAACTCGACAACCACCTCATAGCTGTCTCCGGTGGTGAAGATGGTCGAGACCTGACGAACGCCAAAGCCGGAATACAGCGTCGAGCGCAGGGTGTCGGCGCCGATCTGCAGTGAGTTTGCCTTGTCGCGGTCGATGACCAGGGTCGCTTGCAGGGCGTTGTTCTGGAGATCGGTGGTGACGTCGGTGAAGGTCGCGCGATCCTGGCTCATCGCATCGGCGAGCTTCAGCGCCCAATCGTTCATCTGCGTCTGGTCGAGGCCTTGCACCACGAGCTGATATTGGCTCTTGGAGGCGCGCGCGCCGATATTGAGGTTCTGAACCGGTGTCATGAAGGCGTTGATGCCGGCGACCTGTGCGAGCTGCCTGCGCAGGTCGGAGAGCACGGTCTGCAGCGCAGGACGTTCGGTTCTCGGCTTCAACTCGACGAAGAGGCGCCCGGCATTGAGCGCGCCGCTGCCGCCACCGCCGCCTCCGCCTCCGACTGAGGACGCGACATGGCTGACATAGGGCGAGTTGCGGAAGACGTCGGCAACCTCCTTCTGCAGCCTTTGCATCGCGGGGAATGAGATATCCTGCCTCGCTTCCGTCGCGACCTGGAGCTGACCTATATCCTCTTGCGGGAAGAAACCTTTGGGCGCGGTCTGGAAGAGCCAGACCGTGCCGATCACTGTTGCGAAGAAGGCAGCAAGCATCAGCGGCTGCACACGCAGACAGAGAGTCAGCGCGCGGTCATAGCCGCGGAGCACGCTCTCAAAGCCGCGTTCGAGCACATGGCCAAGGCCGTGCTCGGGAGCGTGCTGGTCGGCGTTGGTCAACAGCCGCGAGCAGAGCATCGGCGTCAGTGTCAGGGACACGAAGGCCGAGGCGAGGATCGCGACGGTGACGACCACCGCGAACTCGTTGAAGATCCGGCCAATGACACCACCCATCAACAGCACGGGGATGAAGACCGCGACAAGCGAGAGCGAGATCGAGATGATGGTGAAGCCGATTTCGCGCGAGCCCTTGAGAGCTGCGTCAAAGGCTGAGAGCCCATCCTCTTCCATGTGCCGCACGATGTTCTCGAGCATGACGATGGCGTCGTCGACGACGAGGCCGACCGAGAGCGTCAGGCCAAGCAGCGAGATGTTGTCGATGGAGAAGCCGAGCACATACATCGCCGCGAGCGTTGATATGATCGAGATCGGCACGGCAACTGCCGGGATCAGGGTCGCGGTGAGCCTTCTCAGGAAGACGAAGATCACCATGATGACCAGAACGATGGTCAGCCCCAGCGTGAACTGAACATCCTCGACCGCGGCGCGGATCGAGGTCGAGCGGTCATTGAGCTGCGCCAGTTGCGCTGCCGCCGGCAACTGCTCGCGGAACGCCGGCAGCATGGCCTTGACCCTGTCGACGACGTCGACGGTGTTGGCATCGGGCTGGCGCTGCACTGCGAGCACGACGGCCGGCATGCCGTCATAGGTGCTGGCTGTCTGCGTATTCTCGACCGAGTCGATCACCTTCGCGACATCGCCGAGGCGCACGGGCTTGCCGTTGCGCGTGGCGATGATGACATCGGCGAACTGGGCTGCATTTGCGAGCTGTGTGCTGGCCTGGATCGTCAGCTGCTGCCGGTCGTTCTGCACCGTGCCGACCGGAGAATTGTCGTTGGCGGAGGTGATCGCATTCTGCAAGGTGTCGACGCCGATGCCGCGAGCCGCCAGCGCGGTCGGGTCGATGCGGATGCGCACCGCATATTTCTGGCTGCCGAAGATCAGGACCTGCGCAACGCCGTCGACAGTCGACAGGGCAGGCGAGATCACCTGCTGTGCGAAAGCATCGAGTTGCGAGAGCGGGATGATATCGCTCTTCAGCGCGAGCAGGATGATCGGCGCGTCGGCCGGGTTCACCTTGCGATAGCTCGGCGGCGCGGTCATCTCGATCGGCAGCTGCTTCTGGGCGCGCGCAATCGCGGCCTGCACATCGGCGGCGGCGGCATCGATGTTGCGATTGAGTACGAACTGGATGGCAATCGAGGTTGCGCCCTGGGAATTTGTCGTCGCAATGCTGTCGATGCCGGCGATCGTGGCGAACTGTTTGATCAAGGGCGTCGCGACCGAGGTCGCCATGGTGTCKGGAGAGGCGCCGGGCAGTTGCGCCGAGACGTTCACCACCGGGAATTCGGCGCGGGGYAGGGCCGCGACCGGCAGGAAGCGATAGGCGAAGAGCCCTGCGAGGACCAGCGAGACCGACATCAGGATGGTCGCCACGGGGTGGCGGATGCAGAAGCCAGAGATGCTCATGACCGACCTCCGTCGGCGATGGTCTCCTTGCCTGCCGCGGGCTTGGTATCCGCTCCGGGGGGAGCGCGCTCGCGGACGCGGGTTCCGGGCTTGAGCCGCATCTGGCCGTCGACGACCACGCGCTCGCCTGCCGCAACACCGTCCGTGATCACCGTCCTGTCGCCATCGACGAGGGCGATGCTGACCTGCCTCAGGTCGGTCGTGTCGTCCGGCTTGATGACATAGACATAGGAGCCCTTCTGCCCCACCTGCACGGCGACCGTCGGAATGATCGTGGCATTGTCGAGCCTGTCGGCCTCGACTGCGACATCGACATACTGGCCTGGCCAGAGCGAGAGGTCGGCATTGGCGAAAGCAGCCTTGGCCGCGATGGTGCCGGAAGCGATGTCCACACTGGAATCGACGAAGGTGAGGGTTCCTTCTGCCGGCGGGCGCGGCGAGTCGGCGGGTTTCGCGGTGACCTTGAGAACCTTGCCGGCCGTGAGCGCCGCTTGCAGCATGGGTACCTCGCGTTCGGGCAAGGTGAAGGCGACGCGGATCGGCTTGACCTGCGTGATCGTGACGAGGCCCGGGCCCGCGCTGTTGGCGCTGACGAGATTGCCCGGCGTGACCAGCACGGCGCCCGCTCGTCCATCGATCGGTGAGGTGATCTTGCTATAGCTCAGCTTGAGCATGTCTGACTCAAGCGCTGCCTTGTCCGCCAGGATCGTCGCGGCTGCCGTCTTCTCATCGGCAATACCCTGGTCCACGGATTGCTGCGTGCCGGCGTTCTTCGCCAGCAATTGCTGGAAGCGGGCAAGGTCGGCCTGGGCACGGTCATGGGTCGCCTGGTCGCGGGCGAGAGCAGCCTGATCCCTGGCAATCTGAGTGCGCAGATCGCGGTCGTCGAGTGTGAAGAGCAGGTCGCCGGCCCTAACGAATTGCCCGTCCTTGACGTGCTGCTCCATGATCTGGCTGTCGAGCCGCGATTTGACGGTGACGATCGCAGGGGATTCGACGAAGCCGATAGCCCGCTTATGTACGGGGACGTCGTCCGTTGTCGCCTTGGCGGTCACGACCGAAACGGGTGCTTCGCTGCGCGTCGTGGTGGCGCGGGAGCCGCCGTCCTTGCCCTGGTTTGCGCTTGGGAGCTTCAGCCACAGGCCGGCGCCAACGGCGCCCATGGCCAGCATGGCGATCACCCAGAGTGATTTTGAGCCTTTCATCGAGCCTACTCCGCGCAACTCAAAGGGCGCCGCCAGCGGGCGCGCGACGCGCGGCCAGCTTCGCCTCGGCGCGCTCCGGGGCTCCGTGCCTCAGCCTGTCCCGGACAGATGCGAGTGTCGCCAGGGTCGTCGAGAGAGAAGGTTCGTCGATACTGTCGAGTACCTCGCCGGCGATCTCTGCGCGCAGCGCATCGAGATCGTCGACGAGCTTTCGACCCGCGGAGGTCAGGTGCAGGAGCCGTGCGCGCCGATCCTGGGGATCAAGGCGGCGCTCGACGAGTTCCTGGCTTTCCAGGCGGTCAAGCAGGCGTGTCAACGAGATCGGTTGCAGCTCGAGCATCTCGGCGAGCGTGGCCTGATTGAGACCTTCCGCGCGGCGCAGACGAGCCAGCACGCTCCATTGCGCGCGGGTCGTGCCATTTTCCCGTGCGCGCTGGTCGACATAGCTGCGCAGTTGCCGGGAGGTCTCGAGAAGCTGGAAAACGAGTTCGCGCTTGAGTGGGCGCCGCATGCTCAGGCCTCCATATCATAAGCTAGCTCATGGTATGGAGGCGATTGCGGCATTTCGGCGTTGCGGTGGTGGAGATTTGAAGTCGAACCCGATGTCAGGATGCAGGGGGAGGAGGTTGCGGCACCCGGGCCGGCTTCGACTGCCCGACATGACACGCCAGTTCCGAGAAGGAGAGCGGGGCGTCCCCGGTATTCCTCAAGGCGGCGCTCAGAAAGCGCACGGGGAATGTGACGGCGTCGGCATTGCTCTCCCGGAGTTGGCCCATGCGTCTGTGGTCGGAGCGGAGACTCGTTTCCGCACGGTCCAGGGCCCACTCGACCTCGGCTTCCTCGACAAGTCCCTTGCGAACCAGCAGGCGCGTGAGTTCGGCTACGGCGACAAGCAGGCCTTCTAGCTGCAGGTTGGCTGTATTCATCGCGAACTCCCATCTGGACCGTGGGCTGCGAGGCCGGCGGCGGCCGCCACCTCAAGTCTGGTCAAAACCCGCCTATGCCTGGTGGCAAGGCTCGGACAGCGCAGACGATCCTACGCTCAACTCAGGCCGGGGCGAAGCAGCAAGCAGGAAGCAGCGCGAGCCTTCGTAACGAAGGGCGCCTTTCACACCAAAGAGCAGACGAGAATTCAGCTCGAGGCTTCGATGCCTGCGATGGTGATCAGCCCAGCCAAGGCTAGCCCTGACCAGACAAACTCAGCGAAAAATCCGTGGGTGGGAATACTCCCGGTGAGGACCGAAACGATGCCTCCGCAAAGGACGACTGCCGAGGCGAACACCACGCCATTCATGACCGCAACCTCCCGCATTTCGCCGCAAACGCCGCAGCGACGCAAAGGTTCCGCCTGCCGTCGGAATTTTTCTCGCGGCGGCCGGAAAAGAACCCGGGCGGAGCGTCAGAGGAGGGAAGGGCAAGTTCACGTTCGTTCGGCATGACGGATTCTTGTGCGGTGATCGTGCGGCAGATTTGGGTTTTTTGGCTGCATTCCCCGACGGCAAACGGCAATTGAGAATTGGTTGCTCGTATCTAGAGGCTGTTCGTAAAGAATCTTCCAAATCGATCGTTCGTTTAAACAGACAATTCTATTGACCGGAGCCGGTCCAAGCTCGATGCTTTCTGCACGATCTCAGGCGGTCTTCGTAAGCGGCGAAGGTTCGCTCGACCAGTCGTGAGAGCGTTATCGCGGACGTTCCCTGCCCGAACGTTCGCAATTCTGCGGCGAATCTGCCTCAGTGCTTTGGTGCCATACTTCTCAATACTGCCTCACGGACATCCGGATCATGCCGACGACTGCCAATGACCGCGCCGCTGACCATGCGATCGATCCACTCTTTCTCGAACGCTGGTCGCCTCGTGCATTCAGTGACGATGAGATCAGCGAAGCCGAGTTGCTCTCTCTGTTCGAAGCCGCGCGCTGGGCGCCATCCTCGTACAATTCCCAGCCCTGGCGTTTCATCTATGCCCGCCGTGCCTCCGCCCATTGGCATCGGCTGCTAGGCCTGCTGAATGCGTTCAATGCGTCATGGGCCAAGGACTCGGCGGCACTCGTCGTGATCGTCTCGAAGTCGACGCTTGCCGTTCCGGGCAAGGTCGAGGAAATCGCCTCCCACACTCATTCCTTCGATGCCGGTGCGGCCTGGGCCCATCTCGCATTGCAGGCGACCCGCTCGGGCTGGCAGGCGCATGGCATGGCGGGGCTCGATCTTGAGTGGGCTGCGGTGGAGTTGAATGTTCCCGGCGGCTATCGGGTCGAGGCGGCCGTCGCCATTGGCAAGGTGGGCGACAAGGCGCAATTGCCCGAGGCACTGCAGGCCCGCGAGGTTCCGAGCCAGCGCAATCCGCTTTCGACCAGTGTCTTCGAAGGCGCCTTCCCGGCTGGCTGAGGGGACGAGATGAGCGGTCTTCATTCGCCTGACCGCCTTCGCGTCGGGGTCCATGCCAACAACCTACATCTGCGCCTCGCGCGGCTGCTCGCGGAGAGGGAGGGCGATCAGCGCTGGGCGTTCGTCGACTATGCCGATGGCCGCGCGACCGGAGAACTGCTCGCCGGCGGCGAGATCGAACTCGGCGGCACCGGCTCGACGCCCCCGCTGACCGCGCAAGATCTGGGGCTCGAGGCGGTCTATCTCGCGGCAACCGCGCCCGGCCAATGGTGCCATCCTGAGGCGGAAGGACGAGGCTGAGGTCGCATTGGCAGGCCTCAAAGGCTGCCGGATCGCCCTCGTCGAGGGCTCGTTCCATACCTATCTGCTGGCGCATCTCGCCGAACGGGCTGGCCTGGGCCTTGCGGATTTCAACCGCATCGATCTTTCGCCAGTGGCTTCGGCAAGGGCTCTGCGGCAGGGCGAGGTCGCGGCCTGGATCGCGATGGATCCTCACCTGCCTGTGGAGCTGGATCGAGGCGGGCTTGTCGCCATGGCGGATACGCGAGGCGTCATCCCAAATCGCTCTCTGTTCTGGACGCATCGTCCGGTCCTCGATCGGCGGCCGAACCAGATCGCCGCCTTCCACAAGCACATCGCGCGCATCGCGCGCTTCGTTGAGGACCATGCAGAAGCGGCTGCTCGCCAGCTCTCGGCATCGGGGGATGTCGATGAAGCGCAATGGCTCGCCGTTCTGCGCTCGCGCGATTGGCGCACCTCTGCGATCGACGCCGCCGTTCTGGCCGAACAGGAGCAGGAGGCCGCCTGCCTCGTCCGCCATGGCATTCTTCGGCGAGCGCTCGGCCTCTCCCGGTTCGAAGACGCCGCCGCTTCGGCTTAGGCATCACTGCAAATCATGAGACAAAGCCTATGAATGTGCTCTGGTATCTGACCGCCCCTGACGGCCGCTATCCCTGGAAGAAGGACGGCGCCCGCAAGATGGATCATGCCTATCTGCAGCAATTGGCGCGGGCCTATGATCATCTCGGCTTCACTGGCGCGCTGCTGGCGACCGGTGCGCATGACGTCTGGGTTCTCGGCGCATCGCTGCTGCCCTTCACTGAGCGAATGCGCTTCCTGACGGCGATCCACCCCGGGCTGATCCCGCCGGTGCTGCTGGCCAAGATGGCCGCGACCTTCCAGGAATTCTCCAAGGGGCGGTTGCTGATCAACATCGTCTCGGGCGACGCCAAGATGCTCGGCGCCTATGGCATGATGCTGCCCCATGACGAGCGCTACGTGATGGCCGACGAATATCTCACTGTGTTCCGGCGCATCCTCGCCGGCGAAACGGTGACCTTCAAGGGACGCCATGTCGAGACGATCGAGGCCAAGCTCGCTCTCTCGGGTGCTGATCCGATGGTGCAGCCCGATCTCTGGTTCGGGGGCTCTTCCGAGGCTGCGATCGAGGTCGCTGCCAAGCATGTCGATACCTATCTGTCCTGGGGCGAAACCCCGGACGAGATGGCTGCAAAGGTCGGGCATGTGCGGGCGCGCGCCGCGGCCCATGGCCGCGAGTTGAACTATGGCATCCGGCTCTATGTGGTCGTCCGCGAGACCGACGAGGAGGCCTGGGCGGCGGCTCAGGATCTCCATGATCAGATGGACGACGCCGCCATCGCGGCCAATGCCCGTTTCGTGGCCGGCACGGATTCAGTCGGGCAACAGAAGATGACGGCACTGCATGGCGGGTTGAAGCCCAAATTCGCGCGTGACCTCGAGATTGCGCCAGGACTTTGGGCTGGGTTGGGGCTCGTGCGTCCCGGGCCCGGCACTGCAATCGTCGGCTCGCCCGAGACCGTGATCCGGACGTTGCGCGCCTATCAGGCGGCGGGCATCGAGACCTTCATTCTGTCCGGCATGCCGCTGCTCGAGGAAGCCTACCGCTTCGCCGAACTGGTCTTGCCGCATCTCGACGTGGCAAGAACTCCCCGGGCGGGCTCGGCCTTCACCTGGTCCAACCTGTTCGACCGCGACCTCTCAGCGAAAGCCGCAGGCTAAGTCATGATCCTCGACGAACGCACCTATGCCATCAAGCCCGCCCATGTGCGCGATTATCTCGACCTCTATGTCCGCGAAGGCATGGAACTGCAGGTCTCGCATCTCGGCCATCTGATCGGCTGGTTCACCACCGATACCGGCGTGGTCAACGAGGTCGTGCATATGTGGCGCTTCGAGGATGCCGGCGACCGCGAACGTCGGCGTGCCGCAATGGAAGCCGACCCTGCCTGGCAGGCCTTTCGCGCCAAGGCTGCGCCCTATGTTCTCGAGATGCGAAGCCGTATCCTGCGGCCGACCGCCTTTTCGCCCCTGCGCTAAGCTCCTGGCGAACGCGTGATGACAACCTTGGCTGATGTGAGGGCGGAAACGCCCGGGCTTTTGCGTCGCCCTGCCGCGCGCGCGCTGTCGCGCCTCGTCTCGGTCCTCGAGATTGCGGGCGCGGCGCTGCTCGCGATCCTGTTCAGCGTGGTCATTGCGGCTGTCATTCGTCGGTATGTCTTCGGCGGCGGCTTCGTCTGGTCGGACGAGTTGGCGATCTGGCTTCATGCCGCGCTGATCGCCATCGGAGCGCCGCTTGCCGCGACCAGCGCGCTTGCCATGCGGCTCGATGTCATCGTCAGGTTATTGCCGGCCTCGGGACAGCGAGGGGCGGCGATCCTGGCCGATGGTTTTGCCGTGCATGGCTCACTCGTGCTCGCGCTTGGCGGCGCCGGGGTCGCGGCGCAGGTCGGCGGCGTCTCGACCGTGCTGGGCTTGCCGGAGTCGCTGCGCTTCGGMGTCTTCGCGATCGGGGGCGGACTGACGCTGCTGGTCGTTCTGGCTCGCGCTGCCTTGGACCGCTCCTGGCTCTCGGCAGCGCTTTCGCTTGCGGTCGGGATCGGCTCCTACCTGCTGGCGCAGCAGGTCACCGGGCTCTTCGTCGAGCCACCGAGCCTCATCGCCGCCGGATTTGCCGGGCTTGGCCTGATCCTGGGCGCGCCTCTGCCATTCGCGCTGCTGGCCGGCGTCTCGCTGACAGGGGCCTTTGGCGGGCTGCTTCCCGAGCCAGCGATCGTGCAGAACACGGTCTCCGGGATCAGCAAGTTCCTGCTGCTCGCGGTCCCCTTTTTCCTGTTAGCGGGCGAGTTGCTGACCAAAGGCGGCCTTGCGGAACGGCTCGTGCGCTTTGCCGGGGCGCTCGTCGGGCACCTGCGGGCGGGCCTCGCCCAGACGGCGCTCGTCGCGAGCGTCCTGTTCTCAGGGGCGTCGGGTTCTTCGGTGGCGAATGCCGCCTTCGGGGCCAAGGTGATGGCGCCGACGCTGATCGCCCGTGGTTATCCGCCGGCGCAGGCTGGCGCGATCGTCGCCGGCGTCTCGATGCTGGACAATATCATCCCGCCCTCGATCGCGTTCCTGCTGCTGGCGACTGCGACAAACCTTTCGGTCGGCTCGCTTCTGGTTGGCGGTTTTATCGCTGGTGGGGTGTTGGCGCTGGCTCTCGCCATCGGCATTCATCTCAGCGTGCGCAATGTCGTCGACGCTGCGCCGAAGGCGACCGGTGTCGAGCGCGTGCGAAGCTTTGTCGGGGCGCTGCCCGCGATCGGACTCGGGATCGTCGTGGTGGTCGGCATCCGCTTCGGCGTGGTGACCGTGACGGAAGCGTCTGCGCTCGCGGTGGCCTATTCGTTGGTGACCTGCCTCGCGCTACGGAGCTTGAATGGTCGCACCGTCTTCGCCGCCTTGCGGAAATCGGCGACGGAGGCAGCGGCCGTCGGCCTGCTCATCGGAGCCTCCGCGCCGTTTGCCTTCATGCTCGCGGTCGACCGGGTCTCGGACCAGATGGCAGCCCTGGTGACCGCTCTCGGCGCCGGTCCCTATGCGGTGATCCTGCTCGCCAATCTCGTGCTGCTGGCGGCGGGGCTCTTCCTCGATATCGGCGCTGCGATCCTGCTGCTCGGTCCGCTGCTGTTGCCGGTCGCCGTCGCGGCCGGACTGGACCCGATCCAGTTCGGCGTCATCCTCGTCGTCAACCTGATGATCCACGGGCTGACGCCGCCGCTCGGCATCCTCGTCTATGTCGTCAGCGGCATCTTGCGCATTCCCGCGGGCTCGGTCTTCCGCGCTGTGCTGCCCTTGCTCGGCTCGCTGCTGGTGGCGCTCGCCGTTCTCTCGCTCGGTGCAGCCGTCTGGCCGTCGCTCCCGCTTTCCATCAAGGAGTTCTTCTGATGTCGTTGACCCGCCGCCAAGTCGCCGCAGGCCTGCTTGCCGCGCCCGCGCTCCTCTCGGCTCGTGCGGTCCATGCCGCTGGCCGGCCGGTGACCGTCGCCTCGCTCTTCGGCGAGGACAAGCCAGAGACGAAGATCTGGCGCAGGATCGCGGAGACGCTGAACAGGACCGCGCCCGGCCGCTTCGATCTGCGCATCGTCGGCAACGCGGCACTCGGCGGCGAGAAGGAGGTCGCGGAAGGGATCAGGCTCGGTTCGGTCCAGGCCTCGCTTTCGACGATCTCGGCGCTCTCCTCCTGGGTGCCGGACGGCCAGATCCTCGATCTGCCCTTCCTGTTCCGCGATCGTGGCCATCTCAAGCGCGTGCTTGATGGTGCGCTTGGCGCCGAACTCAAGGCGAAATACGAGGCGCAGGGTTTTGTCGTGCTCGGCTTCATCAATTACGGCGCGCGCCACCTGTTGGCGAAGGAGCCGTTGACGACGCCTGAATCGGTCAAGGGCAAGCGCATCCGCGTAATCCAGAGCCCGCTTCATACCGAGCTCTGGTCGGGACTCGGCGCCTATCCGACGCCGATTCCGATCCCCGAAACCTATAACGCGCTGAAAACCGGCGTCGTCGATGCCATGGACCTCACCAAATCGGCCTATGTCGGCTTCAAGCTGCACGAGGTCGTGCCCTATCTGATCGAGACCGGGCATATCTGGGCGAGCGGCGTCGTCTATGTCTCGGCGTCCTTCTGGAAGGGGCTTACGGCGGAGGATCGCAAGGCGCTGTCCGAGGCGGCAGCCGAAGGCACGTCCTATTTCGATGACCTCATCCTTGCCGACGAGGAGGCATCGATGGCCAAGGCGCAATCCGAGGGGGGCAAGCTCGTCCAACCGGAGGATCGTCCAGGCTGGGAGGCCGGTGCCCGCAAGGTCTGGATCTCATTCGCCCCGAAGCTCGGCGGCATCGAGAAGATCGAAGCGATCGCCAAGGTGGAGTGATCGCGCCCGCCTCGCTTTCTCAGGGATACTGGCGGGCCGTGCTGCTGAGGCTGCGTGAGGGATAGCGCAGCGAAACATCGAACGGATTGAGGCTCGCGCCGAGCGTCGCGGCCTCCCGCTGGAGAATCCGCGCGACATTCGGGCCCCGCTCGTCGCTGAGGCGCTCCGCCAGAGTGCCGATGCTGAGCGCCGCGACGGCGCGGCCTTCTGCATCGAAGACCGGCACGCCGAGGCCGGCCATGCCCGGGATCAGCCCGGTATTGAGGCTGACCCAGCCCAGCTCGCGTGCCTCGGCCAGCGCGATGCGCAGGCCGGCCTCGTCCAGAAAGCCGCGATCGAGCAGACGCGGGATATTGAAGCGGATCACGGCCTCGCGTTCGTCCTCGGGAAGATGCGCGAGAATGGCGAGGCTGCCCTGTCCAATGCCGAGCGGCACCTTGCCGCCGATATCGCCCGTGAAGGACCGGATCGGGAAGGGGCCTTCGACCCGATCGAGGCAGACAGCATCGTAGCCGTTGCGGACCAGCAGGAAGATGGTGTCGTGCAGCGTCGCCGAGAGGCGCAGCAGTACCGGCCGTGCAAGATCGCGCAATCCGCTGGCCTGGCCGGCGCGGGCCGCCAGCACGAAGAAGTCCAGGGCCAGCCGGTAACGCTTCCCACCGGTGACCTGCTCGGCGAAACCTTCCGCGATCAGGTCCTGCAAGGCGCGATGCGCCGTCGGCTGGCTGCAGCCTGCCGCCTCGGAGAGGTCCTTCAGGCGTATGCCGGCGGGATCTGCTGCCGCGAGGATGCGCAGGAGACCGAGCGCGCGACGCAGGCTCGATGTCGCTTCGGCTGAATCGTTCATTCGGTTGTCCGAATTTGCATTTCGATGTCCTTTAGAAAATTCCATATGTCGAAATTAAGTCAAATGAAATTATCTTCTATGAAATTATAAATTGACGAATTCGTGCCCCTGCCGCCTCCTTGCGCCGTTGCAGATCGGCGCCCCGTTCGATGCTCCCGGGGTGTCTACCAGGCGAGGTGGAGATGGGCTTCCTGACGCTGGCGTCGCTGAGCAAGGTCTATGGCGATCACGCCGCGGTGCGCGATGTCGACCTCAGCGTCGCCAAGGGCGAGTTCGTTTCGCTGCTCGGTCCGTCCGGCTGCGGCAAGACCACGACGCTTCAGATGATCGCCGGCCTCGTCGAACCGACAGGCGGAAAGATCGCTCTCGACGGGCGCGACATCACCCGTGAGAAGCCGAACACGCGCGGTCTCGGCATCGTCTTCCAGAGCTATGCACTGTTTCCGCACATGACCGTGGCGCAGAACGTCGCCTTCGGCCTGGAGATGCGCAAGGTCGCCCGCGCCGAGCGCGACGAGCGCGTCAAGACGATGCTCGGGCTGGTGCATCTGGCCCAGCTTGCCGACCGATATCCGCGCCAGCTTTCGGGCGGCCAGCGCCAGCGCGTCGCGATCGCGCGTGCACTGGTGATCGTGCCCCCGGTGCTGCTGCTCGACGAGCCGCTTTCCAATCTCGACGCCAAGCTGCGCGAGGAAATGCAGTTCGAACTGCGCCGGATCCAGCAGAGCGTCGGCACGACGACGATCATGGTCACGCATGACCAGGCGGAAGCCTTGTCGATCAGCGATCGGGTGGTCGTGATGGAGCAGGGTCGCATGACCCAGATCGATGCGCCCTACCGGCTCTATGAGCGCCCGGCTACGGCTTTCATCTCCTCCTTCGTCGRCAAGATGAACCGGCTGGACGGCATCTGGCGAGGGCACGGCCCCGCCGGAACACCGCAGATCAACGGCGTGTCCCTGCCTTGCGAGCAGGCGAGCTTCCCGGACGGCCAGACGGTCGCGCTCTCGCTGCGTCCTGAAAAGATCCTGCTGCGGTCGCAGGGCCAGGGCCGGCTCGACGGTACCATCGTCAATCGCTTCTTCCTCGGTAGCTACTGGCTCTTCACCGTCGAGACGCCGGTTGGAGCGCTCTCTGTCTCGGTTCCCAACCATGGCGAAGAGCCGGCAGGCGAGGGCGATGCCGTTGCACTGGACTGGACGCCTGCGAGCCTGCGGGTCGAGGCCGTTACCGCTACGACCGGAGCCGCGGCATGAGTCGGGCCCGCTCGGCGCTGACGCCCTGGCTGCTGGTCTCGCCCGGCGCCCTGCTGTTCCTGGCTCTGGTCATCGTCCCGCTGGTGCTGACGGTGATTTTGTCATTCCACGTCTATGACCACGGCACGGGCATCAAGAACGAATTCACGTTCGCCCACTACCTCGCGGTGGTCACGGACGATTATTATCTCGGTATCTTCTTGCGGACGCTGCGCGTGGCTGCTCTGACGACACTGCTCTGCGCGCTGATCGGTGTGCCCGAGGCCTATATCCTGGCGCGGATGCGCGATCCCTGGCGCTCCGTCTTCCTGCTGGTGATCATCGGGCCGCTGCTCGTCTCGGTGGTGGTGCGTGCCTTTGGCTGGAGCATGCTGCTTGGCTCGACCGGACTGGTGAACCAGGCACTCCAGGCGCTTGGGCTTGGCACCGTGAAGCTGCTCYACACCGAGACGGCGATCGTGATCGCGCTTGTCCACGTCATGCTGCCCTTCATGGTCATCCCGGTCTGGACTTCGCTGCAGAAGCTCGATCCTTCCGTCGAGGCTGCCGCCTGGACGCTTGGCGCCTCGCGTTTCACCGCGCTGCGCCGGGTGGTGATGCCGCAGGTCAGCATGGGCATGCTATCTGGCAGCCTGATCGTCTTCGGGCTCTCGGCCAGCGCCTTCGCGATCCCCGGCCTGCTTGGTGGCCGCCGGCTCAAGATGGCGGCGACGCTCGTCTATGACGAGTTCATGCATGAGCTGAACTGGCCGCTCGGCGCCACGATCGCGATCATCGTGCTCGTCGCGAACCTCATCATCATGCTGGCCTATAACCGCATGGTCGAAGCCCGCGCCCGCCGGACCCTGGGATAAGCGCCATGCAGAAAAATGGTCCGATCGCGCTCGCCTTCCACACGCTCGTCGTCGCCTTCGTGCTGGCGCCGCTGCTGGTCATCTGCCTCGTCGCTTTCACGCCCGAGAACACGCTCTCGATCCCGACCACCAGCTTCTCGCTGCGCTGGTTCCGCGAGATCTTCGTGCACCCGGATTTCGTCGCCTCCTTCGTCAACAGCCTGTGGCTCGCGACACTGTCGGCAACGATCGCGATCGCACTCGCCGTGCCGGCCGGGCTCGCCATCGACCGCTACGACTTTCCCGGCCGTGATGGGCTGAACGCGCTCTTCCTGTCGCCGCTGATCATCCCGCATCTCGTCCTGGGCGTGGCCTTCCTGCGGCTCTTCGCCCTGATCGGCGCGACCGGAAGCTTCACCTGGCTGGTGGTCAGCCATGTCATCATCGTCACGCCCTATGTGCTGCGGCTGGTCCTTGCGGCGCTCTCGGGCATGGATCGCAGTGCCGAGCAGGCGGCGATGACGCTCGGCGCCTCGCACTGGACGGTATTCCGCCGCGTCACCGCGCCGATGATCCTGCCGGGCATCACCGGCGGCTGGCTGCTCGCCTTCATCAACAGCTTCGACGAGCTGACGATGTCGATCTTCGTCACCTCGCCGGCGACCGTGACCTTGCCGGTCCGTATGTACATGTACGCGACCGAATCCATCGACCCGATGATGGCGGCGGTCTCGGCGCTGATGATCGCGCTGACGGCCGGCGCGATGCTGGTGCTCGACCGCGCGTTCGGGCTCGACAAGATCCTCGTCGGACAGAAGTGAGCGCGGACCGATGCCATTGCTTCACCGCATCGCACGCAAAAGCCACCCGGTCATCGCCTTCATTCTCKACGGCGAGCCTTGCGAGGGGCGGGCCGGAGACACCGTGCTGACCGCCATCCTCAATCGCAGCGAGGTGCTGCGGGTGAGCGAGTTCTCGGCTTCGCCGCGCGCCGGCTTCTGCCAGATGGGCGCCTGCCAGGATTGCTGGGTCCGTCTCGAAGGCGGGGCACGCCTGCGCGCCTGCACCACGGCGCTCGCCGCCGGCATGCGGATCGTGACAGCCAAGGGGAGGGTGGCGTGACGGCGCGTGCGCAACCGCTGATCGTTGGCGCCGGGCCCGCCGGCGTCCGGGCCGCCGAGGCACTGGTCAAGGCTGGCCTGCGACCGCTCGTCGTCGACGAGGCGCCCGCCTGCGGCGGTCAGATCTATCGCCAGAGGCTGGTTGCCGACGAACGCAGCAGCGCGGCGCTCTATGGCTCCGAAGCGTCGAAGGCCGAGCGGCTGCACAGCGATTTCGCCGCCCTTGCCGGACGGCTCGACTACTGGCCGCAGGCGCTGCTCTGGAACCTGCGGGACGGCCAGGCCGATATCGCAGTGGCAGGAACCAACCGGCAGATCGCCTATGATGGGTTGATCCTGGCAACCGGGGCGACCGATCGCATCCTGCCGATTCCGGGCTGGACCCTGCCGGGCGTCTTCACCCTCGGTGGTGCCCAGATCGCACTGAAGGCGCAAGGCTGCGCCATTGGCTCGCGCGTCGTCTTCCTCGGCTCCGGGCCGCTGCTCTATCTCGTCGCCTGGCAGTATCTGAAGGCTGGCGTCGACGTCGCCGCGGTGCTGGATACCGCTCCCTTCAACGCGAAGCTCAACCTGCTGCGCGGCCTTGCGCTCGAACCTGCGGTCATCTTGCGCGGCATGCGGATGACGGCCGAACTCAGGCTGCGCGGCGTCGCGCTGCATTATGGCGTGGAGGATGTCCGCGTCGAAGGGGACAGGCGCGTCGAGGCGATCCTGTGGCGCCAGGGCACGCGCTCGCGGAGGCTCTCCTGCGATGGCATCGGCTACGGCCTGGCGCTGCGCTCGGAAACCCAGCTCGCCGATCTCGCCGGTTGCCGCTTCGGGTTCGACGAGCGTGACCGTGCCTGGCTCCCTGAACGCGATGCGGCCGGTCGTGGCAGCGTGCCAGGCGTCTATCTCGCGGGTGACGGGGCTGCCATTGCGGGTGCCGATGCGGCGGAACTCGCGGGCGAGCGCGCCGGGCTAGCCCTGCTCGAGGATCGCGGCTTGCCGCATGACCCGGAGCGCGCCGAGGCCATTGGGCGCGCGCTTTCCCGCATCGGCCGCTTCCGCAATGTCCTCGAA